>JACQGM010000161.1 GCA_016199585.1 Armatimonadota bacterium | reverse complement strand
GCGCGCCATCGCCAGCGCCTACGGTCTCGCCCTCTCGCAGATCAACGGCATCTACATGATCAGCAAGGGCGTCCCCGACGACCTGGCGGCCTACCGGCTGAGCGGCACCGAGTCCTTCCGCATGAGGTACATCCGCGCCGACACGGCGTCCGGCTTGCTCCCGACGTTCCTCTTCCAGTACGTGCATCGCAACAGCGAGCAGAACGCCGTGGTGGTCACGGCGCCGGTGCAGATGCTGGAGAAGATCCGCTCCGACTTGCGGAAGGTGGATGTGGCGCCCCCGATGATCATGATCGAGGCGCTGGCGGTGGAGGTGAACTCCACTCGCGACCTGGAGACGGCGCTGGGGGTGAGACTCCGCGACATGACCCTGGAACCCCGAGCCGACGCGAGCGTGCCCAACCCGACCACGGGCGGCCAGATGGACACGGCCACGGGCCAGCTCACCTTCCGCCAGATCGGCAAGCTGCCGGACAACTGGGAGGCTTCGCTGCGCGCCCTGGAAGTCGCGGGAAAGGCGCGCATCCACGCCAACCCCCGCATGGCGGCCGTCAACGGCGGCCGGGCCAGCCTCTTCATCGGCAACCAGAAGTTCATCCAGGTCCAATACGTGCAGTACGGCAACCAACAGACGAAGATCCAGGCGGTGGATGTCGGCGTGAAGCTGGACGTTCAGCCCTGGACGGGCGGCAACGGCGAGATCACCACCCGGATCGAGCCGGAGGTGAGCAACATCGTGGAGCTCGATTCCGCCTCGGGGCTTCCGGTGCTCAGCAGCCGCCGGGCGCGCACGAGCGTGCGCGTGAAGGATGGGGAGACGATCATCATCGGCGGCCTGCGCCAGAAACAGGAGACCCTGGTGCGGCGCCGGCTGCCGATCCTCGGCAGCGTTCCCCTGGTCGGCGCGCTCTTCCGCAGCAAGGTGGCGCACACGGCGGAAACCGAGCTGGTGATCTTCATCACCCCGCACGTCCTCACTGAGGAAGGCCACCTGGCCGACGACGCCGCGGAGAGCGCCGTCCGCGAGCGGCTGCTGGGGGGAGAGTAGGTGGTTGGGTGGTTGGGTGGTTGTCGGCCTGTGGCATGTACCCGCCGGGCGGATCTCGCCCGGCGATGACTCCCCGGCTCCCAACGCGTGGGCCATCCTGCCCGGCGATGAATCGCCGGGCTACAAGCGGCGCCCCATGAATGGGGCTAGAGGGCGGATGCATCCAGGGCAGAGCATCCTTTCAAGCCGGATTCATCCGGCGTTGTTTCTCCGCCCGGCGATTCATCGCCGGGCGGATCTCAGGGAGGGAATCGGATGAGACGTTGGCACATGGCAGTTGCCGCGATTCTGGCGATATGGGCCGGGCCGGGGCTCGCCGCGCCCGGGGCATCGTCGCCGGCCAACCCCGCGCTCTTTCAGTATGATGGCGGCCAGCCGCTGGATGTGAAGGAGCGCGCCGTTCGTCAGCGCGAGGGCATCGCGGAGCACGAAATCACCTTCGCCAGCCCCAAAGGGGGGCGCGTCCCCGCCTATCTGCTGGTGCCGAACGGCAAGGGGCCTTTCGCCGGCATCATCCTGATGCACGGGGCCACCGGGTCGCGGCGCAGTCTTCTTCCCGGGGCGCGCCTCCTGTGCCAGGCTGGCGCCGTCTGCCTGCTGCCGAATGCTCCCTTGCGGGGCGAGCGCGCCGAGATGGGAAAGCCGGCGGACGACTTCTCCAGGCCGGAGCTGATGAGGGACGGCCTGATCCAGGCGGTCGTCGAGCTGCGCCGCTGCGTTGATGTCCTCCTCGCCCGGCCCGACGTAGATCCGAAGCGGATCGGGTTCTACGGCTCCAGTCTCGGGGGATCGCTCGGCGGGCTGCTGGCCGGCGTGGAGAAGCGCGTGGCGGCGCATGCGCTCGGCATCGCCAGCGGCAACTGGGTCGAAGCCTTCCAGAAGAGCGAGCACCCGCTCGTGCGCCTCGCCCGGAGGACGATCAGCAAAGAGCAACTGGCGAAGGCGACCGCGGTGCTGGCGCCGCTCGACCCGGTCCACTACGTCGGGCGCGCCGCCCCGGCCGCGCTCCTCTTCCAGAATGGGCGCGCCGACTCCACCGTGCCCGCCGAGTGCGCTCAGGCCTACCAGGATGCCGGCAGCCAGCCGAAGACCTGCCGGTGGTACGACGCCGGCCACGAGCTGGACATCCAGGCTTTCCAGGACCGGGCCGCGTGGTTTGGCGCGACGCTCGGCCTCGGCCCCGTGGCGACGCCCGGGAGCAACCGGGGTCTGAGTCACTGACGGAAGACGGAAGACCGGAAACCGGTCCCCTGTCTTCCGTCTTCCCTTGTCACTCCGCAACTATCCGGATCTCTCGCGACGCCCGCAGCGCCTCCTCACCCGTGTGGGGAAGGATGCCGACTACTGTATAGGACCCGAGCGCCACCGGGTTCCCGGCGTTGTCGCGCTGGTCCCACGTGGCCGTGAAGGTGCGGGTCTCGCCCGGCTGCAGGGGCAGTCTCGTGAGCGCCTGGGTGAAGACGCGGTCGTGCGACCACCGCCACACCTCCCGGCCATCGCGCAGCGCAACGAAGTCGTGCTGCCGGCCGCTGGAGAACTGGAGCTGCAGCGGCCGGTCGCTCCTGTTCCGCACCTGTAGAGTGATCTCCACCGGCGCACCCGCGCGGTATGTCTCCCGCGACGTGCGCAGCGAGAGCGCGAGCCGCGCTGCCAGGCCGCCGCGGAAGCCCGCCACCGCCGCCTCGGGGATCTGGACCCGCACCGTGCGCGTGCCCGGCTCCCAGGCGACGCTGGCGCCGAGGCCCTCGGCCACCGCGCGGGCGGGCACCATCATCCGGCCTTCGATGATCTGCGGCGGCACGTCTATCGGCACCGGGCGCTCATTCACCAGGATCCGGCTGCGCCCGACCGTCACGACCACGCGGTCGTCGCCGCGGAGAATGGTGGCCCGGCGCGCCTGTGGGTCCCACGCAACCTGCCCTCCGGCGACTTCGGCAGTGGTCCGGAGCGGCAGGAGTGTCCTCCCCGCCACGATCCGCGCTCCGGCGGCGGGGACCACGCGGCCGTTCACCACGACGCGCGGCAGCGCCCGCTGCGCGGCAGCGCCCGTGGCGATGCTGAGTGATAGCAGTGCAGCGAACCAACCCGGGTATCTCATGGGGCCGAGTTACCCGTCCGCCGAGGGCGGGAAACCGGGGGCGCGACCAGGACGAACCGGCAAGCAGGATGTCGCGCCTCCGGGGCGGAATCCAAGACTGCAGCGATGATACTGACGGTCACACCCAACCCGGCGATTGACAAGACCTACGTGGTGGATGGATTCTCCCTCCGGGGCATTCGCACGCCGCGGGTGACGATGACGACTCCCGGCGGCAAGGGGGTCAACGTCGCGCGGGTGTGCGCCATCCTCGGCTGCCCGGTGGTAGCCACGGGGTTCGTGGGCGGGCACAACGGTCGCTTCCTGACGCAGGAGCTGGAGCGCACGGGCGTGCTCCCCGACTTCGTGCCCGTCGGGGGCGAGACCCGGGTGTGCGTCGAGATCGTGGACCCCGACCGGGGGGTGCAGACGAAGATCAACGAGCCGGGCCCGCACATCGGCAGCGGCGACGTGGCGCACCTGGAGGCGAAGGTCACGGGCTGGCTGGGGCGGGCGCAGTTCGCCGTGCTCTCCGGGGGCGGGCCCCCGGGTACGCCGCCCGACCTCTACAGCCGCCTGGTACACCGCGCGCGCCAGGCCGGGGTGCGGGTGATGCTGGACGCTGCGGGCGCCCTGCTGCGAGAGGGGGTGGCCGCAGCGCCCTTCATGGTGAAGCCGAACGCCGAGGAGCTGGCGTCGCTGGCGGGGGTGCCGGTTTGCACCCCGGAGGACGCGGCGAGCGCGGCGCGGGCGCTGCTGCAGAGCGGCATCGCTATCGCGGCGGTCTCCCTCGGCGCCGATGGGGTGGTGGTGGCCCAGGGCACATCGCTGCTCTATGCCCAGCCGCCCCCCGTGGAGGTGGTGAGCACCGTGGGATCCGGCGACTGCATGGCGGCGGGGTTCGCCCTGGCGCTGACGCGGGGCTTGCCCCTGCACGCGGTGGCGCGCTGGGGGGTCGCCGCGGGCGCGGCCAACGCCTCGGCACTGGGCCCCGGGCTTTGCACCCGCGCGGAGATCGAGGACCTGCTGCCTCAGGTGAAGGTGACGCGGCTGGCGTGAAAGCCCCTTGCGCTCGAGGATGTGCGCCTCCTCCTCGGGCGCAGCTCTTCGATCAGGTCGTGCAATCGTTCCTTGGTGGTCGCGGGAGACTCCTGAACACTGCCGCGTCCCCCGCGCCGCGACTTGGTCCTCAGCGCGCCAGGTGCGATGAGCGGAGCACCTGGCGCACGCTCTCCTGGAAGGTGTCCACCTGTGTCTGGAGGCCGGCCAGCTCCTCGGCGGCGTGGTCAATATCGCTGATGCCCGGGGCGGCGGCGCCGGAGCGCGCGGCGATGATGCGCGAGCGCATGTTGGTGAGGGCGGCCAGGATGCGCGAGATCTCGGCGTGCAGCCGGTCGCGGGTGGCGCGCAGCTCCAGGGCCATCCCTACCTGCTCGCTGAAGGACTGGGCCGCGGCGCGATATTGGTCACGGATGATCGGATCCGCGGCGCTCTCAGCGCGGACCTTCATCGCGGCGGCGCGCCGGCTCAGCTCGGCCGGGTCGGCATCGCGCAGGTTCTCGCCCAGGCTGCGGTAGAGGTGGGCCAGCTCGCGCACGCGGTCGGCGAGGCGCGCCGCGCTGGCGGGGACGCCGGCGAGCGCCGCGCGCCCGGCGCGGTCCCCTCGGCGCACCAGGCGGCGGATGTCGGCGGCAGCTTCCCGAGCCTCCCGCACCCAGGCACCGGCGTTCTCCGGTTCCCCGGCGGGGCGGGAGAAGGGCCAGGAGAAGCGCCCGGCACGGGACGGCGCCCCCCAGCCGGAGGGCTGCCGGAGCGCCGGCACGAAGCGCGTCAGCAGCCAGTAGGCGAGGACGAACGGCGCCAGCGCGAAGAGGATGGCGATGGCCGCGCCCACGAGCACCTTGAGCACCAACATCGCCACCATGATCATCATCACGACCAACGCGCCCATCACGAGCAGGTGCATGAAACCACCCAACATTGAAGCCGTCCTCACTTCGCCCCGGTTGCCGGCGCCTCGCCGCCTCATCCGGCCACGCATCCGCAGACTCGCCTCCCGGCCATCCTTCGCATTATACCACCGGGCATGGCACCGGTCAAACCCGCTCTGCGGCCGTTCCAGCCGCCTTTCCTTCGCACACGCGGGCGCGTGACGGGAGGCCTCGGGTGGCGGCCGTTCACGCGGGAGTGTTCCAAAGTGCGCCGGGCGGCTCCTCGTCCCACGCTCGCTCTCTTCGCGAGTGCTCGTTGACAACCGCCCGCCTGCCGCGTATAATGTGCGTGCGAGAGTGCCGTCCGGAGACCGTACGGAGTGGCGCGCGACGCCACGGAAGATCCTCCGCCAGCATGTCACGATGGGCGATGAATCACCGTGCCCGTTCTTCCGGGGGTAGGGGGGAGTCGCGATGATCGAGTTCCGCGATGTCTCCGTGGTCTACGCCAACGGCGCGCGGGCGCTGAACCATATCAACCTGGCGATCGGCAAGGGTGAGTTCGTCTTCCTGGTCGGTCCAACCGGCACCGGCAAGTCCACGCTCCTCAAGCTCGTTTACCGTGAGGTGCTGCCCACGGAGGGCACGGTGTGCGTTGGCGGCCAGGACATCACTCGTCTGCCGGGGCAGCGCGTGCCCTTTCTGCGCCGGCGCATCGGGGTGGTGTTTCAAGACTTCCGCCTGCTGCCCCAGAAGACGGTGTATGAGAACGTGGCCTACGCGCTCCACGTGATCGGCACGCCCTACCGCGAGATCCGGAAGCGCGTGGGGGCGGCGGTGGAGATGGTGGGACTGGGCCGCAAGATGGACGCCTTCCCCGGGCAGCTCTCCGGGGGAGAGCAGCAGCGGGCTTCCATCGCCCGCGCCATCGTCAATAACCCGCCGATCCTGCTGGCCGACGAGCCGACGGGGAACCTGGACCCGGAGATGTCGCAGGGGATCGCGCAGTTGCTGAACGACATTCACATCCGGGGCACCACGGTGGTGGTCGCCAGCCACGACGCCGCCGTGGTCAACGCGCTGCGCAAGCGCGTGGTGGTGCTGCAGCACGGCGAGATCATCCGCGACGCGACCGGAGGAGGCTACGGCCCGGATGAGCCTGAGATACCTTGATTTCCTGCTCCAGGAGACGTTCACCGGCATCCGGCGCAATCTCTTTATGAGCATGGCCGCCGTGACGACCATCGCGGCCTCGCTGCTGCTCCTGGGCGCCGTGCGCCTGCTGACGGCGAACCTGAACATCCTCGCCGCCTCGCTCGGGAGCCGCTTTGAGATGCAGGTCTTCCTGCGCACCGACGTCGGCCGCGAGGAGCGGGATTCCCTCGGGCGCCAGGTGTCTGGACTGCCGGGCGTCTCCGGCTGCCGCCTGGTGCCCAAGGAAGAGGCCCTGCCCGACCTGTGCCGGCGCCTTGATGGCACGGTTGACCTGGATGACCTGGGGGGCGTCAACCCGCTCCCTGATTCCTTCATCGTGCGCGTCTCCGACCTGAAGGAAATGAGCGCGGTGGCCGCTCGCATCGGTCGCCTCTCCGGCGTGGATGAGGTGAAGGACACGCACCAGGCGGCGGAGACGTGGGCGGCGGTCACGCGCGCGATCCAGATGGGCGGCACCGCGGCGGCGGCGCTGCTGGTGATCGCCGCGGCGGTGATCGTCAGCAATACGATTCGTCTGACGGTCTACGCGCGCCGGCTGGAGATCGGGATCATGCAACTCGTCGGCGCCACCAGCGGCAGCATCCGTCTGCCGTTTCTCCTGGAGGGGATGTTCCACGGCTTCACCGGCGCGGTCGTCGCCCTGGCCGCCCTCGTCGCCGGATACGGCTACCTCCATGACGGCGCCCGCCACCTGGTGCCGCTCATGGAGCTGCTCCCCCCCACGGGAAGCGTCTTCCGGGCGCAGCTCGGGGCCTTGCTGGCCGTCGGCCCCGCCCTCGGCCTGGCCGGGAGCTACTTCTCCGTGCGCCGCTACCTTCACGTGTGACCTGAAACCGAAGAAATATGGAAGTATTGAAATAGGTAGTCTCCCCAGATAGTG
>JACQGM010000160.1 GCA_016199585.1 Armatimonadota bacterium | reverse complement strand
TGGTGGGGACGATCGCCCGGCGCGCCGCGGCCGCCGACGTGGAGGTGCTCATCGTCACCGGCGACCTGGACGCCCTGCAGCTCGTCGGCGAGCGCGTGCGGGTGCTCGCCAACCGGCGGGGGATCTCCGAGACAATGCTCTACGACGGCGCAGCCGTGAAGGAGCGTTACGGCATCGAGCCCCGGCAGATCCCGCACCTCAAGGCGCTGATCGGCGATGCCTCCGACAACATCCCCGGCGTGCGGGGCGTCGGCGAGAAGACGGCCGGGAAGCTCCTGCAGCGCTACGCCACCGTGGAGGAGATCCTGGCGCGCCGCGAGGAGATCCCCGAGGCGCGCGTCCGCGCCGCCCTCGGGAGCGCCGGCGACCAACCGCTGCGGTCGCGCGACCTGGCCACCATCCTCACCGATGTGACGGTGGACTTCGACCTGGAGGCGGCTCGCTGCCGCGAGCCCGACCGGAAGCGGATGCGCGACCTCTTCGGCGCCCTCGAGTTCCGCAGCCTCCGCCGGAAGTTCGAGGATGAGGAAGAGGCGCCCGTCGCAACGGCCGCGGCCCGGCCCCTCGCGTCGTCCGCCGATCTCGATGCCCTGGCGCACAGCGCCCGCCTCGGGCGGGGTCTGGCGCTGACACTCCCGACGGGGGAGGGGAGACGGGAGACGGAGGAGAGCGGCGACGAGGGCCCGGAAACCGAGGAGACGGGTGACGGCACGGCGAGAGGCGGGCAGCTCTCGCTGGAGGACGTTCCGGTCCCGCATCCGGTCTCCGGTCCCCCGTCCCCCGTCTCCCGTCCCCGGCTCACCCGGCTCGGGCTGTGCGTAGATGGAGGGCCGTACGTCTGGGACGCGGGTCGCGGCGCGGTCACCACGGAGATGCTGCGGCCGCTCCTGGAGGACCCGCGCGTGCCGAAGTGCGCGCACGACCTGAAGGCGCTCCTCATCGCCTGCCGCTGCTCCGGCATCGAGCTCGCCGCGGGCGAGTTCGATACCATGGTGGCCGACTACCTCCTCAACCCGGCGCGCAGCTCGCACGCCCCGGGCGATATCACTTTCGACCACCTCGGCTACGAGCTGCCCTCGGACGGCACGGATGCCGCCCTGGCGGCGGGAGCCGTGGCGACACTGGCGCTCTGGCGAGTGCTGCGCGACCGGCTGCGCGAGGAGATGCTGGAGGGCCTCAACCGCGACCTGGAGGTGCCCCTCATCCGCATCCTCGCCGACATGGAGCTGCGCGGCGTGGCGGTGGACGTGGATTACCTGCGGCGCCTCTCCGCCCGGCTGGAAGGGGAGATCCGGCAGCTCGAGAAGGAGATCTACGAGCTGGCCGGCACCGAGTTCAACATCGGCTCCACCAAGCAGCTCCAGGTCATCCTCTTCGAGCGGCTGGGCCTTCCCCCGGAGAAGAAGACCAAGACGGGATACTCCACCGGCGTGGAGGTGCTGGAGGCGCTCTCGCGCCGCCACCCGCTGCCCGGGAAAATCCTCTCCTACCGGGAGCTGACCAAGCTCAAGTCCACCTACGCCGACGCCCTGCCCCGGCTGGTGGACCCGGGGACGGGGCGGATCCATACGTCGCTGAACCAGACGGTGGCGGCCACCGGCCGGCTGTCATCCAGCGCGCCGAACCTGCAGAACATTCCGATCCGCAGCGAAGTCGGCCGCGAGATCCGCCGGGCCTTCGTGGCGCCGCCGGGCCGGGCGCTCGTTTCGGCCGACTATTCGCAGATCGAGCTGCGGCTGCTGGCGCACGTGACCGGCGACGAGGAGCTGCTGCGCGCGTTCGCCGCCGACGAGGACATCCACGTCACCACCGCCAGCGCCCTCTTCGAGGTGCCGGAGAGCGAGGTGACCTCCGACATGCGCCGGCGCGCGAAGACGGTGAACTTCGCCGTCATCTACGGGATGAGCGAGTTCGGGCTGGCGCGCGACCTGGGCGTGCCGGTGGCCACGGCGCGCGATTGGATCGGCAGCTACTTCGGCCGCTACCCGGGGGTGCTCCGCTGGAAGGAGGAGATCATCGAGCAGGCGCGCCGCGACGGCTGCGTCACCACCCTGATGGGCCGGCGCCGCTACCTGCCGGAGATCCACTCGCGCAACCGCAACTTCCAGGAGTTCGCCCAGCGCGCCGCGGTGAACACGCCGATCCAGGGCACCGCCGCCGACATCATCAAGCAGGCGATGATCCGCGTGGATGAGTGCCTGCGCGCCGAGGGCTTCGCCGGCAGGATGATCCTGCAGGTGCATGACGAACTCCTCTTCGAGGCGCCCGTGGCGGAGGTGGCGCGCCTGGCCGAGCGCGCGCGCGCCCTGATGAGCGGCGCCTTCCCGCTAAAGGTGCCGCTGAAGGTGGACGTGAAGGCGGGGGCGAACTGGGCGGATATGGAGGCCGTGCGGGAGGGGTAGAAACGCCTGCAATTGGATACAATCGGAGGAAGGATCCCTTTCGGGCACGGCGAAGCAAGTAATGTTCAATGGATGGGACGGTTCGCGGTGCCCGCACCGCGAACGGCGTGACCGGGCGCCAGGCAGCAGCATGCCCGGCGGCAGCGGCGAGGACCGCTGCCCTCGCCAGCGGCGAGGAATGCCTCACACGCCGGGGCCGTATGCCCCGGCAGGGTTGGGCCGGAACCCATTTCCAGTGACATCGGGGAGCGCGCGCCGTGCAAGCGTCGCGGGCAATACTTCATCGTACCTGCGGCCAGGGCGCGCCCCCACCGAGAGGAGTGTGGCCAGACAATGCTTGACGACCGAGACGAGGGACAGAAGACGACGACCGTCACCGAGGCGAGCGAGACCGCGCAGGCGGCGCCGGCCGCTGGCGCGCAGCGGAGCGTTGGCAACGGGGAGACCACCGAACCGCCCGCGGAGGACTTCACCCGCGCGTTCCGACCGCTCACCGAAGGCGACATTATCAAGGGCACCGTGGTCCATATCGACCGCGAGGGCGTGCTGGTGGATGTTGGCACGAAATCCGATGGGTTGATCCCACCCGTGGAGCTCTCGCGCGAGGGCGCGGTTGCGGCGGAAGACATCGTCTCGATCGGCGACCAGATTGATGTCTACGTGTTGGACGCGGAAGACCAGGAGGGGAACCTCATCCTCTCCAAGAAGCGCGCCGACTACGAGAAGGCCTGGCACCGGATCGAGGAGTCGTTCGAGACGGGCAAGGTGATCACCGCGATGGTGACCGACCGGGTGAAGGGCGGCCTCGTGGTGGACCTGGGCGTGCGCGGCTTCGTGCCGGCGTCGCACGTCGGCAGCGGCAAGGTGCGCAATCTGGAGCGTTACATCGGGCAGTCACTGCCGCTCAAGATCATCGAGATCGACCGCGACCGGAAGCGGGTGGTGCTCTCTCACCGCATGGCAGTGGAGGTGGAGCGCGAGCGCCAGCGCGAGACGCTCTTCAAGTCGCTCTCCGAAGGCCAGATCCGGGAGGGGATCGTCCGCCGTGTTACCGACTACGGCGCTTTTGTGGACATCGGCGGCGTGGACGGGCTGCTGCACGTCAGCGAGATGTCGTGGACGCGCATCAACCACCCGAGTGAGGTGGTGAGGGTCAACGACAAGATCCACGTGGTGGTGCTGAAGGTGAACCCGGACGAGAACAAGATCTCCCTGGGCCTGCGCCAGATTCTGCCGGACCCCTGGGGCGAGGTGGAAGAGAAGTTCCATGTGGGCGATGTCGTCACCGGTCGGGTGACCCGGTTGGTGCCCTTTGGCGCCTTTGTGCAGCTCGCTAACGGCATCGAAGGGATCATCCCGAACGCCGAGCTGGCGCAGCGGCGCGTCAACAAGCCGGAGGAAGTCCTCTCCAACGGCGACGAGGTGACCGCGAAGGTGATCAACCTGCGCCCCGACGAGCGCCGGATCACCCTCAGCCTGCGCCAGATGCAGGTGGAAGAAGAGCGACGCGACTTCCGTGAGTTCCAGCGCGGCCGGCCCTCCGACCGCACCACCATCGGCGACGTGGTGGGCGAGGCCCTGGCTGCCCGGATGCGCCGCGGCGGACGTCGCGATCGGCGCGACCGCGACCGCGACATCGAGGAGCAGATCGAGGCCTACCAGGAGGAGATGAAGGACCTGGAGCCGACCGAAGAGGCGACCGAAGAAGCGACCGAAGAGGCGACCGAGGAAGAGCGCGACAGCGAAACGAAGGCGTGATCGCCGGAGAGGAGCAATCAGGCTGACACACTGGCAGGCTGCGGCAAGGCGGCAACGCCTTGATGCCGTTGACCTGCGCCGGGGCCCGTTCAGTGGGAAGCGCTGGCGGCGCCTCGGGCCGGGAACGCGCCGAGCCCCGGACGGCTCGCCGAGCCGTGGGGCCGGCTCCCAGTCTGCAAATCCAGATCCGCAAGCTGCAACCAGCATGACGCGCGTGGTCGGCATCACGGGTGGCATCGGCACGGGCAAGAGCACCGTGGCGGCGATGTTCGCGGCGCTCGGTGCCGCGGGGATGGACGCCGATGCGCTCGCCCGCGCCGCTGTGGCCCCGGGCTGCCCTGCCTACGAGGAGATCGTCGCCCGGTTCGGGCGGCGTTTCGTGCGTGCCGACGGCACGCTGGACCGGGGCGCGCTGGCCGACCTGGTCTTCCGCGACGCGGATGCCCGACGCGACCTGGAAGGCATCGTCCACCCTCACGTCACGCAAGCCCTTCGGGAAGAGATCGCGGCGCTGCGGCGCTCGCCCAACGCGCCGCCGCTCGTGGTGGTGGAGATTCCTCTGCTCTACGAGGCGGGGCTGGAGTGGCTGGTAGAGAAAACGGTTGTCGTCTCCTCGGAACAAGGCACGCAACTGGAGCGTCTAAAGACCAGAACGGGAATGACTCCGGAGCAGGCGATGCTGCGCGTCGCGGCTCAGATGCCCCTCCAGGAAAAAGAACGCCGTGCTGACTACGTCATCCGCACGGATGGCTCCTTGGAGGATGTGCGGCAGCAGGTACGGCGCGTGTGGGATGATCTGGTCGTGTGATGCCTATCCGGGTGAGAACCCGGCCCGGCAGCCTTCCGGAGCAGGGCGGCTTCTGCCCGGAGGGATCCAGGACCGGAGTTGAGCTGCGAGGGACCCCCCGGCGCGGATCGCCGAGCGTCCACGCCGGTCAAGAAAGCAACCGCTTAGAGTTGCAATCGCTCGGGAGTTGTGCTATAATCTGCGTGGGAGCGTGGAGTGCCCCTCGGCTCAAATCCACGGCCGGCCGTCTCTATGTGCTCTTCCGTCCCACTGCCGCACGCCTGCGGGTGGCCGAGTAGGAGGTTGTCCCTGCGTTGAAACAGACATCTTCTTCCAGGCGAACCAAAGTGCTTCCGTCGGTGTTCCTCGCGCTCGCCTTCGCCGCTCTGGGGGCGGCCACTGTGGCGAGCGCGTCCGCGCGCAGCACGCCCGGACGCGCGACGACCGCGGCGCAGTTTGCCGGCACGGTGCGCGACTCCACCGGGAACCCCCTCAGGGGGGCGACCGTGGAGGTGCTGGCGGGCGGCGTCGTGCTCAAGAGCGTCGTCACCGGTGACGTGCAGCAAGAGGGCGCCAACAGTTACAACTATCAGGTGACGGGGCTGCTGTCGGGATCCTATGACGTCCGCGCCAGCAAGTCCGGCATGCAAGGCGCCGGCACGCGGATCACTCTGGCGGAGAGCCAGCAGCTCTTCGGAGTCGATCTCACCCTCGAGGCGCTGCACGTCTTCTCCAGCGGGCTGGCGATGGTATCCACTCCCTTCGACTATAGCGACCAGAGCATCGCCAGTCTCCTCGGCCTGCCGGCGACGAGCACCAAGGTAGCCAACTGGGTAGGGTCGCGCTACGCCTACCATCCAGAGGCTCCCGCCGATCGTTTCCGCCTCGGCCAGGGCTATTTCCTCCAACTCGACAAGCCGGTTCTCCTGGTGCGCCAGGGCGGCGCGGTGCCGACGACGCAGCCGTATCGCCTGCGTCTGAGGTCGGGCTGGAACATGATCGGCAATCCTTTCCCCTTTATCGTCAACTGGTTTGACGCAAGGGTGGAAGTCGGCGCCGACGTGATGACCCTTCAGGATGCCATCGGGCGCGACCTGATCAAGAACGCCCTCTGGACCTACTCCAGCGGCCAGTACCGCCTCGCTTTCCAGCTCGTGCCGTGGGAAGGCTACTGGGTGAAGGTGACGGAGAAGGCGGCGCAGGGCCTCACCCTCCTGGTGCCGAATGTGGCCGGTCGGGGGACGGCGCCCGCTCCGTATCGCCGGGCTGCGGCGGATGCCTGGACGCTTCAGCTCGTGGCCAGCGCTGGCAACCTGCGCGACGAGGCCAACTACCTCGGCGTGTCTTCCGAGGCGCAGGATGGCTACGACGCGGCCGGCGATGTGCCCGAGCCACCGCCCGCCCGAGCGGCGGATTGGGTGCAGCTCACCTTTCCGCACCGCTCCGGTTGGGGCGCCGACTGCGGCGAGTACGCGGTAGACCTGCGGTCGCCGAGCACTCGGGAGAGGGTGTGGGAGTTCGAGGCGGGCAGTAACGTGCCCCGGGCCGACGTCACCCTGAGCTGGCCCGACGCCGGGCAGCTCCCGGATGGCCTCACGGCAGTGCTGGAGGATGTTGACACGGGCGCGCGCCGCCACATCCGGCCGCTGGAGAGCTACACGTTCCGGACGGGAACGACGGGGGGGATGCGTCGGTTCCGTCTGCGGATCGTGCCGCAAGAGCAGGTGCCGCTGCGGGTGACGGACTCGCGGGTGGCGGGCGGGCGCCACGGGAGCCCGCTGCGGGTGATCCTTTCAGATGCCGCCAGCGTGGCGTGGGACGGCCACGACTGGCGCGGCCAGGAGCCGGGCCGCGGGATCTTCTTCCGCCAGGTTGGTGCGTCGGCCCTGGATGGCCGCACCACGCAGGCGATTCGCCCGTTCGTGAACGTGAGATAAGCCTTCTGAACTGTCGTCGCGCCCTTCTACAAGACCCCGTAGGAGGGGATGCGGACAAGGTGCAAAGGGGGATGCTTGTGAACAACCTCAGGCGCAGCCGTTGGTCCCGGGAGATCGCCCGGGGGTTGACACTGCTCATGCTGTGCCCGCCGCTGCTGATGCTGCCGCGGAAGCCGGCGCAGGGCCAGACGCCGATCAAAGTCGTCGCGGTGATGGATTTCCAGAACCAAACCGGGCGACAGGGGCCGGCATTGGGGCGCAAAGCCGCAGACGCGGTGGCGCTCGCCCTCCCCACGGATCGGTACGAGGCTCAGCCGCGAGAGCAGGTCGAAAAGCAGATCGCCGCCCTCGCTCTCACTCCACCGCTGGACCACCCGGCCCTCATCAAGCTGGGCAAGTTCATGGAGGAGAGCTTCGGGCTGTCCGAGGTCCTTACCGGACGCGTGATCCGGGCGGACGTGACCAGCAAGGGCGTTCCACGCCAGGCGGAGGTGCGCGTTGAAGTGCGCGTGCTCGACATCGGGTCGGAGGAGTACGTCAACGGCGCGATCGTGGATGGCGTGAGCACCCCGCGCTACGACGACGTGAACTCGGACATCCTGATCGACGACGCCGTCAATAAGGCTGCGTTCACGGCCGTGCGCAAGATCATCAGCCAGACGATTCGCCTCGGCACCGTCCTCATAAACAAGGCGGGGGAGATCACCTTCAACCTCGGCCGCGACGATGGCGTTGTCCCGGGCATGGAGATGATCGTCCTGCGGCAAGGCCAGAAGGTGGCGCGCATCCGCGTTACCGAGACCACCAACCGCGACGCCACGGCGCGCGTGCTCCAGGAGACGCGCGGCGTGATGGTGGAGGACCAGGTTCGCGCCGTCTATACGTCGGACAAAGGCGGTGCCGGCGGGCCGATGGCTGAGCGTATCCGCCGCAAGGTGAAGTGGACCACCATCGCCGGCGTCGGTCTCGGCTTGCTGGTAACCTACCTGTTCGTCCAGATGGTGAACAGGAAGGATGCGTCGCGGGTGGGCGCCTACAACGTGCGCGCCACGGCGATGCTGGACGCCAGCCGTCAGCCGTTGGTCCGCGTGCTCTGGGAGCGGCCTGGGCAGCCGAGCCCGGCCGGGGAGCAAGGCTTCGGCCTCTGGGGGTTCGTCATCTACCGCAGCCGGACGCCTTACGGCGAGTTCGAGCGGGTGGGCGAGGTCCGCAGCCCCTACGAGCTCGAGTTCCACGACACCACCGTGGCCCGCCAGGTGACGTTCACCGGCACCGCTACCACCGGTGACACCACCGGCGACACCACTGGCGACACCACTGGCGACACCGGGGAGACCGCCGTGGTGTCGGGGGTCCAGCCGGGCGTTACCTACTACTACCGTGTCAGCCGGATCTACGCGACGAACCCGGTGGTCGTCCAGGGGAGCAACACGGACACGACGACCGACCAAGGTACCGGCACCGAGGAAGGAGACTTCATCGAGTCGGACATGAGCGCGCCGAGTGGCCCGGTGACGCCCCTGGTGACGCCCGCCCCGCAGTGGCCCGGCGAGGGCGAGACGATCAACCCCGCCAACGTCGCTTTCCGCTGGACTTCCGTGGCCGGGGGCGATGTCTACCGCATCGAGGCGGCCGACAATTCCGGGTTCCAGGGCGCCCGGGTCTTCCGCAGCAATGATGCAGATCCGCAGATGCAGTTGCCCAGCCAGGTGGACGGGCAGACGATGACGCGCACCTTCAATCTCGCGTCGCTGCTGCCTGCCAGCGGCACCACCGGACAGACCGCGTCGCGTCAGCTCTACTGGCGGGTGGGCGTCCGCCGAAGCGGCGATGCCCTGCTGCCCGAGGGCGGGTTTATCTTCAGCAGCGTGACCCGGATCTACACTCAGGAGCTTCCGCCCGCACCGGCGGGGCAGTAACTGTCGTCGGGGGAGGAGAGAGGTCCATGACTATGCACCACCCGCCGCTTGGGCGAAGACCCGGCGGGCTGCGGATGAGAATACGTCGTGTCGGCCTTCTCGTCGCATTGGCGGCCGGGGCAGCGGCCCTGGCCGCCGAGGCGGGGTGGGCGCAGGCGGGCCAGATCCCGTCCGTCGGCACGTTGCGCGTGGCGGCGCTGCGCATCGAGTTCGATCCGGATGTGCCGCCGCGTCCCCCGGTCGGCCAACCGCAAGCGCCGCAGCTCCCGGCGACTCTCTTCCAGGCGCAGCACACCCAGCAGTTTTTCCGCGACGTGCTCGCTGAAGTCCGCGAGTACTTCCAGGAGGTCTCGCTCGGCAAGCTCGATGTCCAGACCGGTATCGTCGGCCCGGTGGCGCAAGCGACCCAGTACGACCGGGATTCCGTCTACTATGGCGCCGATGGCGCCGAGGACGCCCGCCTGGGCGAACTCACCTCGCTGGCGATCACCCAGTCCGAAAACACGGTGGACTTCCGGCAGTACGATCTGATCATCGTGTTCCATGCCGGGCGCGGGCAAGAGTCGGACTTCGCGGCGGCGAACACCAACCTCATCCTCTCGCGCGCGCTCCGCACGCCGGTTGTGGCCAGCGGCAGGACCTTCCCCGGAGTCATCGTCCAGTCGGTGTCCGAGATGGCGCTGGCCGGGAACCAGCAGCCGAGCATCGTCGGCCGCCTCTGCATGAGCATCCTCAGCCTGATCGGGCCGGGCGCCCAGCGCACCGGGGCCACCGCGCGCGGCCTCCCCGATGAGAACCACTACGTCGGCTATTGGGACATCATGGACCGCGGCTGGATGCTGGGCCCCACGCTCCCGGCTTCCGGCCGCTACAACTGGGCCACGCCGGCGCACCCCAATCCGCTGGTGAAGATGCAGATGGGGTGGCTCACCCCGGTGGTGCTGAAGAACAACCAGCCAAACACCGAGATTCCCCAGGTGGAGACGACCGGTACCGTCTACCAGCTTTGGAGCGCAGGTGCGCCGGGCCAGGAGTACTTCCTGCTGGAGAACCGGCAGAAGTACGGATTTGACGCCTATATCCCGGAGGCGGGCCTGCTGGTGTGGCACATCAACGAGGCCCAGCCGGACCAGAGTAACCCCCAGAACCTCCGCGTGCGCCTGCTGCAGGCGGATGGGCGTAACGACATCGGGGCGCAGCGCAACCCCGGCGATCGGTCGGATCCCTTCCCCGGCCAGCTCTCCACCACGCGGCTGGACGATAGCACGCCGGTCAATACCCGCGACTCCATCGGCAGGCCGACGTTCGTATCGGTGACCGACATCTCGAACGCGGCGCAGATCATGCGGGCCAGCCTCTACATCGTGCCGCCGATGATCCTGGGCGTCACCCCCGCGGCCAACTTCACCACCGAGAGTGTCACGCCTACGTTCCGGGCGACCTTCAGCTCCGGCATCGATCCCAACTCAATCAGCATCGCGATTGATAAGAACACGGTCGTTGACCGGAATAGCCTGGCTCGCTACTACAATTCGGCCACCCGCCAGATCACCTATCGCGCGAGCCAACTCGCGTTCGCCCAGCACACGATTAACATCTCCGTGAGGAATGAGGCCGGCACCGTCAGCGAGTCGACCGGCGACCGGGTGTTCCGGGTCAACTTCCGCACGGTGCCCGCCGGGTTGCGCATGGTTTCCGTGCCGTACGTTCTCTCGGCTCCCGATAACGACCCGGGCGTGGTCTTCGGCGCCGGCTCGATCGCCCTCGCGCGGTGGCACCCCGTGAAGGGGCGTTACTTCACGTATCCCGACCTGGAATCCAGCCTGAACCCGCCCGCCGATGACTCGGACAATCCGACGCGGAAGGTCGCCCGGCCACCGGCCGGCCTGGCTTACTGGATCAACCTCAGCACGGATAGCCCCACCCGCGTCACCGGCGATCAGGTGGAGAGTGTCTCCTATCGGATCCCGCTCTTCAACGGATGGAACATGATCGGCAACCCCTTCCCCTACGCCGTGGACTGGAACGGCCTCCAGGTGGAATACCGGGATCAGACCCGGACACTCCAGGAGGCGGTCGCCCTCGGATGGATGAGCGGGTCCATCTACACCTACCAGCCCGGGGGCTACACCTGGTCTACCGCCCCGGAGGGTCAGCTCTTCCCCTGGGAGGGCTATTGGGTGAAGGTGAAGGTCAGCGATTGGCCGGTGACCTTGATCGTGCCGCCGGTGGCGTCGGGGACGGGGGCGCTGCGAAGCGCCGGGCTGCCCGGCGCCGCGGCGGATGGATGGCGCCTGCGCCTCGCCGCGCGTGCCCAATCCGGTGCCGCCGATACGTTCAACTTCATTGGCGTGGCGCGCAGCGCTCGCGACGGTGACGATGCGGCGGACGTCGAGAAGCCACCGGTTCCCCGTGGCGGCACCGTGGCGCTGCGCCTCATCCAGGGCGGTCGAAGCCTTGCCCAGGACCTGCGTGCGGCCGACGTCGGCAGCGGCAAGTCTTGGGACGTGGAGGTGGATACCGACCTGGTGAAGCAGAAGGTCACCCTGGCGTGGCCGGACCTTTCGCAGCTCCCGGAGACGTGCGACCTGACGCTTGAGGACCTGGCAACGGGCCGGCGCGTGTATGCCCGCACTCAGGGCGGCTATACCTACGATAGCGGCCAGGGAGGACCCCGACGGTTCCGGCTCACGGCCAGCCCGCGCGACCACGCGCCGTTGAGCATCAGCGGCGTGTCGGTGCAGCGAACGCGCGGGGTGCCAAGCGTACGGTTCACTCTCAACCGGGATGCCAGCATCGCCGTCGAGGTTATGGATCCCTCCGGCAAGGTCCAGCGCGAGTTGACGACACAGCAGAATGGGCGCGCGGGTCTCAACGTGGTCAGCACCGGGCGTTCAGACGGCCTGACCGCCGGCATTTACCTGGTTCGTGTCCGCGCCACCGCCAGTGATGGCGCCAGCGTTGCCGCCGTGATGCCCCTGGTCGTGGTGAGATAGGCTGGGGGGAGACAGCGGGTGGCACGGTGGTGGCCGGAGGCGGTGGGAGAGCATCCTGCTTCTGGCCGCCCCGGGGCGCTTGTGGCGAAAGATCGAAGCGAGGAGAACGCGATCGTGAAACGACACGCTGTGGTGCGCATGGCAGCCAGCCTCGTGCTGGGGCTGGTGGGCGTGCTGGGTCTGGCTCCCTCCGCTTGGGGACAGGTGCTCGGGGATGCGGCTCCCCCCAACGGCCTCATCGTCACGAACGAGTATATCGGGCTGGGCTACCTCACGGGTGGGTCCATGCCGACCATCGCGCAGGCCGGCCCCGACGGGAATCCGGCGGGGAGATGGGCCGTCGGCACGGTTGGCGGGGACCCCACGACTCCCGACGATGACAACCGCCTGGCCATCGGTTGGAGCTTCCTCGCTTACCAGGTGGATCCGCAGCTTGCCCTGCAGGCGGGCCAGTGGTACCGCGTCGGCTCTGGCGGCGGCGGCAGCCGCTACACGGTGGGCCCTTTCGTGGATTCTGCGGCCAAGGTGATCTGGGGGACCTGGCAGGACCAACGCGCCGGCATCAAGATCGAGGAACGTCTCTCTATCGTGCGCGACATGGTGCGCGCGGAGTACAAGTTCACCAACGTCGGCGGCGCCAATCACCGCGTCCGCGCCCGTTTCTTCTTCGACGCCCCGGACGGGGGCACGTGGGTCGTTCGCCCGCGCAATATCCTCGTGGAAACCGAGTACTCGCCCGGTAACATGCCCGAGGACTGGCGCTACTACGCGCCGCTCGACGATCCCGAGTTGGTCATTCGCGGAATCCTGACGCGGTTTGGCGCTACGGTTCCCAGCAAGTTCCAGATCGCTCGCGGCGGCGCCCTGGCCGGGGCCCCCTGGAACTACGCGGTCAACCCGGACCTGTACGTGGATGCCGACCTGGGCACCAACGGTGGCTGCGCCCCGTACTACGAGACGTTCTCCCTGCTCCCCGGGCAGACCAAGACGCTGGTGGCTTACGTCGGGCTCGGCGTCGCCGAAACGGACCCGTCGCCTCCGTACGTTCTGGCGGTCCAGGCGCCGCGCACCCTCGGGTTCGCCCTGCGAGACGACCCGAGCACCCCGGAGCCGGAGACATCCTTCCCCTACCCGCGCACCTTCGACATTGAGGGGTTCTTCTACAACACCTCGGAGTATGACATCAGCGGCGCGGCGATGTTCCTGAACCTCCCCAAGGGCCTCTCGCTCTTGCCGGGCGAACAGGCCGCCCGCAATCTCGGCAGCGTGCTGCGCGGGCAGGAGGCGCGCGCCTCCTGGCGGGTCCGGGTAGACTCCGGGTACGCCGGCACGTTGGCCTATACGGTCAGCTCCTCCGGAGTGCCGGTGCCCTCGAAGACGCTCATGGGCACCATCGAGATTCCGGCGCAGACCGTGCGTCCGTTCGACGCGGGGCTGCAGTTCATCAGCGTGCCGTTCCAGTTCGCGAACCCCGATACTGCCGTGGCGCTGAACATGGCTGCGGACCGCATCCGCATGGCGCGGTGGGACCCTGCCACCAAGAAGTACGCCTACTACCCGGATAGCTTCCTGGCCATGGTGCAGGCGGGGGCGGGCTACTGGTTCCGCCCGGATCTGCCGGTCACCCTCTCGCTCACGGGGGCTTCGCCGGTTCCGCGGACGACGGCGAGCAACTACGTCATCCCGATCAAGAGCGGCTGGAACATGATCGGCTGCCCCTTCGTCTACCCGGTGCCCTGGTCGAGTGCGCGCGTCTCCGACGGACGCGAGGTGCTCACGCTGGCTGAGGCTACCCAGGCGGGCTGGGTCCGCCCGACGCTCTTCTCGTACAACACGAGCGACAAGAGCTACACCTTCGATGCAGTCGAGAACACGCTGCTGGAACCTTGGAAGGGGTACTGGCTGCACGCCCTGCACGATGGCTTCCTGGTCATCCCGCCGGTGACGACGCCGGGGGCTGAGCTGGACGCCCCCGACCAGCGCGCGCGCAGCCAATCGGGCTGGCGCATCCAGCTCGCCGCACGCACGCGGAGCGCCGCCGACCTGGCGAACTTCGCCGGAGTGAGCCGGGGCGTCTCGGACGGCTTCGGGCTGGAGGATGTGGAGGAGCCGCCGGTGCCGGGCGAGGGGTATGTCTCGCTGCGCTTCCTGCCGGCGGACGGGAGCCGCAGCGCCGGCGCCGTCACTCAGGATATCCGCGGCGACGACTTCTCCACCGCCAAGGTCTGGGAGTTCGAGGTGGATACCGACCAGGCGGGTGAGACGGTCACTCTCTCCTGGCCGAGGCTCAATGCCATCCTACCGGAGGCGTTGAGCGCCACCCTTGAAGACGTGTCCACCGGCCGCCGGGTCTACCTGCGTAACCAGGGCGCCTATGAGTTTCAGGCGTCGGCGGATGGCCCGCGCCGCTTCCGCCTGGAGGTGGCGCGCCGCGCGGGCGGCCTGCTCACCATCACCAACGTCGAGGTGAGTCCGGCCGGCGGGAGAGCCGGTGCCCGGAGCATCAGCTTCCAGCTCTCGGGGCGGGCGGTGGCGGACGTGCGCGTCCTTTCGCCCACCGGCCGTGTCATCCGCGAAGTGTCCGCCCGCAAGGCGGTGGACGCGGGACGCAGCGCCGTGGTATGGGACGGCACTGATAGCCGGGGCGCACAGCTCACCTCCGGGGTGGTGCTCGTCGAGGTGACGGCCACCGCGCCCGAGGGCAATAGCGTGCGGGTCATCCAACCCGTCGTCCTGGTGCGCTGACCTCGCAGCACGACTCGTGAAGGTCCGGAGACTGGTCCGGGCCTTCTTCTTTTTGCGGCGGCCTGCGGCCGCCGAACCGAGGAGGATGTCGCATGGCTGAGAAGCTGGCCCTTGAGGGGGGTACCCCGGTTGTCACGGCACCGTTTCCTGCCTGGCCCTACTTCCCGCCGGAGGCGATTGAAGCGGCGATGGAGCCGCTCCGCACCGGTCGAGTGAACTACTGGACCGGTCCCATCGGGATGGAGTTCGAGCAGAAGTTCGCCGATTGGTGCGGCGCACGGTTCGGCATCTCCACCAGCAGCGGCACGAGCGCCCTGCACACGGCGCTCGCCGGCCTGGGGATCGGCCCCGGGGACGAGGTGATCGTCCCCTCCTACACGTTCATCGCCAGCTCTTTCTCCATCTGCCAGGCGGGGGCGGTCCCGGTGTTCGCGGACGTGGAGAAGGAGAGCCACACGCTCGACCCCGACGCCGTGGCGGCCGCCGTCAGCGAGAAGACGCGGGCGATCCTGCCGGTACACCTCTACGGGGTGATGTCCAACATGGGGCCGATCCTCGAGATCGCCCGGAAGCACAACCTTCTCGTCGTTGAGGACTGCGCGCAGGCGCACGGCGGCGAGTGCAAGGGGAAGCGCGCCGGCACCATCGGCGATATCGGCGCGTTCTCCTTCTGCCAGAGCAAGCACTTCACCACCGGGGGCGAGGGCGGGTGCGTCGTCACCGATGATGAGGACGTCGCCTGGCGCTGCCGCTCCTTCCGCGACCACGGCTACGACGTGGCGCAGCGCCTGAAGCTGCTGGATCTGGAGGCGAAGCTCCCGTACATCCACAACATGGTCGGCTTTAACTACCGGATGACGGAGATGCAGTCGGCCATCGGCCTCAAGGCGCTGGAGCGGATGGACGACTGGAACCTGAGGAACCGGCGGCGCAACGCCACGATCCTCAACGAGCGATTGGCCGGCTGCGAGGAGATCCAGAGCCTGCCGCTGGATACCGCGGAGCGGCGCAACGCCTACTGGATCTACCCGATCGTGCTTCGCATCGAGAAGCTATCCCGCACCGTCAAGGAGTTCACCCGGGCGCTGGAGGCGGAGGGAGTTCCTTGCGGCCCGGTGCTCTGGCCGCAGTGCTACAAGGAGAAGGCCTACCGGGAGCACCACGGCTTCGGCCGGCTCAACTACCCCTTCGAGGATCCCTCGGCGCGGCCGGCGGCCGTGCAGTACGACCAGTACTTCTGCCCGAACGCCGCATGGCTGGAGGACCGCACCTTCTTCATTCCGGTGCACCCCGTCTACGAAGAGGCGCACATGGAGCAGATGGCGGCGGGCATCCTGAAGGTGGCGCGCGCCTACGCGAAGTAGGGCAGGTGACGGCGTGGCCCGGTGGTGGGGGATCTCACGGTTTGCCGCGGGAGAGACATCGCCGGGCCGGCACAGCCGTACGTTGCCGCCACCACGGGAGCATGACGCGGGCGTGCGGCAGCGGGCGCTGCGCTTGCAGGTTCACTACTTCCTCCTCTTCGCGCCGGTCGCCACTGCCACGACATACCTCAACCTCCACTTCCGGCGCACCGGCCTCAGCGATTCCGAGATCGGCACGCTGGGCGCCGTCGGCGCGGTGGTCGCCGTCGTCTCGCCCCCCTTCTGGGGCTACCTGGCCGACCGCGCCCCGGACAAGCGCACGCTCCTGGCGTTTCTTCTCCTCGCTTCCGGCGCGGCCTACTCCCCCTTTCTGCTCGTGCGCACCTACCAGGGTGCCCTGCTGCTCCAGGCGCTCTTCTCCTTCTTCATGACGCCCTGCGTGGCGCTCACCGATGCGCTCGTGTTGGAGCAGCTTCCGCGCGCCGGCGGCGACTACGGGCGCATTCGCCTCTGGGGATCCCTCGGCTTCGTGTCTACGCTCCTGGTGTTCGGCCTCTTCCTCGGGGGCGGCCCCCTCTCACGCCACGTCTCCGGCGGGAGCCTGGCGCCCACCTTCGCCGCCTTCGCGGTGGCGCGCGTCCTCAGCGTCCTGTGGCTCCTGCGCGTGCCCTCCGGCAAGGCGCCGACGCGCCGCTCCGGCTACCGCGGCGACCTCCGGGAGCTGCTGGGCGACCCGGGGTTCGCTCTGCTCCTCTTCAGTGCTTTCCTCTGCACGGCCGGCCTGCGCGCCTACTACGTCTTCTTCAGCATCTATCTGGATGACCTGGGCGTGGCCGACAGCCTGAAGGGGGTCTTCTGGAGCCTGGGGGTCCTGTCGGAGGTCCTCTTCATGGTGTTCGCGGCGAGAGTTCTCCGGCGGATGGGCGTGCGCGGGATGCTGGCGCTCGGGATGACGGGCGGGGCGGTGCGCCTGCTCCTCTTCTCCCTGCCGCTGCCGCTGCCCATTTTGGCTTTGGCCCAGGGCTTGCACGCCCTCGCTTTCGGCGCGACGCACATCGCGACGGTGACCTTCATCAGTGCGCGCGTGCCGGACCGCCTCCGGGCCAGCGGGCAGACGCTCTACGCGGGCATCGTGGGCGGGATCGGCGGCGCGGCCGGATCGCGCCTGGCGGGCGACCTGGCGGAAGCCCGGGGCATCCCCGATGCCTTCCGCGCCGGCGCGCTGCTGGCCCTGGCAGCCGCGCTCGTCGCCGCTCGCCTGCCGCAAGGCAAGCCGGGCGCCGGGGGGAGGGGAGAGGCATGATTGATGAGATCCGGGAGCGCCTGCAGAAAGTGCTGGAGGAATACCTCACCCTGGATGCGCTCCTGCGGGAAGTGCAGAACACCCGCTTCCGAGTCTGCATCTTCGGCTCGGCTCGCATCAAGCCGAGGGACGAGACCTACTCCCTGGTGCGCGGCCTCGCGCGCCGCCTGGCGAGGGACGGCGTTGACATCGTGACCGGCGGCGGCCCCGGCCTGATGGAGGCGGCCAACCGCGGCGTCTCCGAGGCGCGCAGCGGCGAGAGCAAGTCGTACGGCGTGACCATCGAGCTCCCCGCCATCGCCGAGGTCGCCAACAAGCACCTGGACATCAAGAGCTCGCACAAGCGGTTCTCCTCCCGCCTGGACGAGTTCATGCGCCTCACGCACGCCGTGATCGTGGCCCCCGGAGGCATCGGCACGATGCTCGAGCTGATGTACGTCTGGCAGCTCCTGCAGGTACACCTGATCGAGCCGCGCCCGGTGGTGCTCCTCGGGAGGGAGATGTGGGGCGGCCTGATTGACTGGATGTGCCAGGCGATGATGGCGCGCGGCTTCACCAGCCCCGAGGACCTGGAGCACGTTCGGGTGGTGGACACGCCGGACGAGGCGATCCAAATCATCCGCGAGGCGCACCGCCGCTTCATCGGCGAGCGCGTTGAGGTGATTCCCGGCCCGCTGCCCACGGGCGCTCCCCCGGCGCGGCCCCCGGAGAGCTTCCCCGCGCTCCCCCGGCAGCAGCGCAGCCGCTCCGGATAGGGCTCGTGAGCGGACAAGAGGATCGGCCTCTTGTTCAGGGCCATCTCATTACCTCACCGCCGTGGGGCTCGTAGCGCCCTCGACCAGCAGGAGCCCCCCGGAGACTGCCCGGAGCGCCCGAGAATCGGGC
>JACQGM010000169.1 GCA_016199585.1 Armatimonadota bacterium | reverse complement strand
GACCGCCGGCGACCTGGTGCTCCACTTCCCCCACCGCTACGAGGACCGCAGCCAGCTCCGGCCCATCGTGGAGCTGCGCGACGGCGAGAAGGTGACCGTCGTCGGCCAACTGGCGGGCAGCGAGGCGGTGCGGACCAAGAACAACAAGTTCCTCTTCAAAGCATATCTCCAGGACGACACCGGCATCCTGGAGCTCGTCTTCTTCAACCAGTGGTACCTGAAGAAGGTCTTCTCCCGCCTGAATGGCCGCTGGCTCTCCGTCTACGGCACCGTGGAGGTCTCCCCGTGGGGTATCGTGATGAAAGGCCCCGACTGGGAGGAGCTGGATGAGCAGGACCCGGCGCGCCAGGCCCGTATCATGCCGGTCTACCCGCTCACCGAGGGCCTCTACCAGAAGACGGTGCGCCGCGTGGTCCTCAACGCCCTGGCGCTCTGCCTCGACCACGTGCCGGAGCTGCTCCCCGAGGCGGTGCGCGCCCGCCATCGCCTGGTGGACATCCGCACGGCGCTGAAAAACATCCACGAGCCGGAGGACGCGGGGAAGCTGGACCTTGCCCGCCGCCGCCTCGTCTTCGAGGAGTTCTTCTGGCTCCAGCTCGCCCTGGCGGTGCGCAAGCGCACCCTCCAGGAGGAGAAGCCGGGCATCGCCTTCCCCCTGGGCGAGGACTTCGACGGGCGCTTCGCCGCGGCGCTCCCTTTCTCCCTCACCGGCGCCCAGCGGCGCGTCATCGCCGAGATCCGCGCCGACATGGCCGGCGCCCGCCCGATGAACCGCCTCCTCCAGGGCGACGTCGGCTCCGGGAAGACGGTGGTGGCCACCGCCGCGATCATGACCGCCATCGAGGCGGGCTACCAGGCGGCGCTGATGGCCCCCACCGAGATCCTCGCCGAGCAGCACTACCTCAACCTCTCCGAGCTGCTGCACAGCCGGGGCGTGGAGGTACACCTCCTCATCGGCAGCGTGAGGCAGAAGGGGAAGCAGGAGATCCGCGACCGCCTGGCCGATGGCCGCTGCCAGCTCGTGGTCGGCACGCACGCCCTCATCCAGGAGAGCGTCTCCTTCCGGCGCCTGGGGCTGGTGATCATCGATGAGCAGCACCGCTTTGGCGTCCTGCAGCGCCTGGAGCTGGTGCAGAAGGGCCTCAACCCCGACGTGCTGGTGATGAGCGCCACCCCGATCCCGCGCACCCTCGCCCTCACCGTCTACGGCGACCTGGACGTCTCCATCATTGACGAGCTCCCCCCGGGGCGCAAGCCGGTGCGCACCTTCTGGAAGCAGGAGAAGGAGCGCGCGGGCGTCTACAAGGGGATCGAGCGCTTCCTGGATCAGGGGCGCCAGGCATACGTGGTCTGCCCCCTGGTGGAGGGGAACGAACGCCTCTCGATCAAGGCCGCCACGGAGCTGTACGAGCGCATCCAGGGCGAGGTCTTCCCGCAGCGCAGCGTCGGCCTGATCCACGGGCAGCTCGGCGCCTGGGAGAAGCAGGACGTGATGGAGCGCTTCCGCAACGGCGAGATCGAGCTCCTCGTCGCCACCACCGTGATCGAGGTGGGCGTGGACGTGCCGAACGCCACCGTGATGATGGTCGAAGACGCCGACCACTTCGGCCTCGCCACCCTCCACCAGCTCCGCGGGCGCATCCGCCGCAGCGAACACGAGAGCTACTGCGTCCTCCTCTGCGACCCCTCCACCGAGGAGTCGAAGCGCCGCCTGGAGATCCTGGTCCACTGCGACGACGGGTTCCGCATCGCCGACGAGGACCTGCGCCTGCGCGGCCCCGGCGAGTTCACCGGCACCCGCCAGTCCGGCCTCCTCAACCTCCGCATCGCCGACGTGATCGGCGACGCCAAGCTGCTGGACCTCGCCCGCCGCGAAGCGTTCACCCTCATCACGGACGACCCGGAGCTCTCCCGCCCCGAGCACGCGCCGCTGCAGGCGGAGCTGCACCGGAAGTACCACGCGCTGGCGTGGGCGAGCGTGAGCTGAGGGGGAGATCCCCGCTCCCTTATCGTTCCTTGCAGGAACGCGTGCCGGGCAGGCGAATGCAGGTCTACCGACCCATCCCAAACCGGCGAGGAGGAACACTCACCATGGGGAAGCGCGCGATGCTCGCCCTCAGGTTGCTGCTCGCGGGCGCGATGGCAGCCGGTTCCCGCCCCGTGACAGCCGCCGCCTCGGCGTCCGCTCCCGCCGCGAACGACTGGCCGGCGAAGGCGCCGGAGTGGTTCGCCGCATGTGAGCAGGTCCACGTGGTACCGCTGGACCACCCGCGCCTCGCCGGCGTTGAGGAGGCGGACCTGCTGCGGACCGGAAACCCGCTGGCCGGGCTGGCCGCCGCGGCTCACGGGTCATGGGTACCACAGGGGGATCTGGTCATCCTGGCGCCTGACCCGGACCCGGAGGGCCTGGAGCCAGACCAGGAGCGCGCCGGGCCGGTGCTCGAGTTCCTCCGAAGCCTCACCGCAGGGCAGCGAGAGGCCCTCGCGGGCGGAGGGCTGGTGCGCCTGCGCCGGTTCGACACCCACCAGGTAGCCTTGCTCGCGGAAGCGTTCGCCTCCCGAGACGGGACGAGAGAGCGCCGCGCGCCGGTTCCGCGGGCGTTGACCCCGACCTTCAGTGAGGCAGAGGCGCAGGTAATCGCGGCCGTTAGCATCAGGATGGTCCCCGCGCTGCGCGTCTTCATTGATGGCATCGAGGAGAGGGAGTTCCTGGACTTCATGTTCCCGCTATGGGGGGCGAACGCCTACAACTCGTCGTTCTATGTGATCCTCGACGCGGAGACCGGCGACCTGCTGCCGTGGCCGATTGACACCATCCGGCCACCGGGGGTGCCGAAGTGGCTACCTACTCCTCCGCTCCTACAGCAGCCACCCCTGGAGTCGCCATCAACCACCGGTGCAGAACGACCAACGCCGGGCGGGACCACCGTCACCATCGCCCGCGGACCATCACCCCTTCGCGCGCCCGCGGCGGCGGTGACGATAGCGGAGATGAGGGCCTACTCCCTGGAGGAGATATGTCGTGTAGTGAGTGAAGCCGCCGGCTCCGAGGTGCGCTGCGGTGTCCGGATCCGCAGTCACCGTCTCCTATTGACGAAGGGAGCGTGCCACGCCGGCGATCTGCTGGAGGCTTGCCGGCGCTGCTACCGCCTGCCTGTTCAGGTAGATGGTGATGTGACGTTCCTGGGCGAGAGGGTGAATCCGGGGGCGCTCGGGGAGGTTGAATTTGGATGGGCGCTCCACCGGTCCGCGCTGCCCCTCCTTCTTCCCCTTGATGAAGGGCTCGACTACCCGGGTCTCGGCTTCCCGCTGGCGGACTATCTCGCACGCCGCCACTTCCGCTGGGCGGAGTTGACAGCAGCCCAACGGGACTTCGTAGAGGACGTCTGGTGGTTCTGTCACAACGAAGAGAAGGCCACGGCCGGCAGAGCCCAGGGATACTGGCTGGGCCAGCGAACCACGGCAGAGGCGTACTACAGCTACTATGGCGCCTCGCCCAGCCGGAACGGGGCCCCTCGCCTGGGCGACTCGGGAGCCGTGGAAGTGGTGCTCGAACCGACCCACACGATAGCGGTGTTGGATTACCGATGCAGCGACTTTCTCGACGGGACCCGCCGGATGGACCCCGATGTAGATGCCCTCCCGAACCTGCCGGCCGTGCTGTATGGGTGCGGCAGGGGCGCGCCGTTGGCGTTGCGGCCGGAGGTGTTCTTGCCATAGCGCCCTCGCGGAGCATCCAGCAGGGGCAGGCGCTGGTTCGGGTCCCAGGTGCTTTTCGTTATCTCCAACCAGTCAGAGCAGTTGCTGCAGGGGCGGTCTTGAGCCACCCCGGCACCGCCTCAGAGACCGGCGAATCCGTCATCCTGAGGGTCCGACCCGAAGGATCTCCGCCGGGAGCACCTCTACAGATGCCGACCGGTGGTGGTGGTTGGGGCGGAGACCCTTCGCGTCGGCCGCTCAGGGTGACAAATCCCGGGG
>JACQGM010000168.1 GCA_016199585.1 Armatimonadota bacterium | reverse complement strand
GTTCAGGGAGATCGCGTAGCTCCGGGCGCCGACGGCGAAAGCGAGCTGCACCTGGTCCGCCGTCTCGCTCGTCCGGCTCTCAACCATCTTCTCCACCGTCTGGTCGGAAGCCTGGATGAGGTGGAGGAAGCAGTCCTCCGCGCGCGCGGCGCCCGGCTTCACTTCCACGCGCCAGCGACCCATCGCCTCGACCGGCTCGGTCTCGCCATGCCCGAAGCGTTTCCACCAATTGCCGACGCCCGGCTCCTGGAACGCATCCGTGATGGGCCAGTTCCGTCCGTCGGCCCAGAACTCCTTGCCCGGCCCGCCGATCTTCTCCAGCACGGCGTCCAGCGGGTAGAGCGTGCGGCAGAAGAGGCGCCCCTGGTCCTGATCCGACCGGAACTCCCGGCCCGCGATCATCGGCTCGTTGGCCGTGTGCAGGAGCCACGTCTTGGGGTACTCCGCCTTCGTTGAGACCACTCGGTCGAAGACCACGAAATGGTCCGGCGGCAGGAAGAGGAACTGGCGCACCATCCGCGCGCACTTCGCCTCATTGTAGACGGGCGTGGCATCCACGGCCGTGTAGGCGAAGAGGCGCTCCGTCTCGAAGGCGAGCGGCACGGCATCCACGGGGTAGCGGTTCTGGCCGCCGGTGTTGGCGATGGCCGGTCCAGTCACGGTTCTGGGGAACTGCTCACCGGGCATGTGGATCAGAACGGCGTTGTGCGCCACCGTCTGGTGCCGGTAGTTGGGCGAGTGCGGCAGCGCGAAGCGCACGCCTGTGTCCAGGGCCAGGAACCCCTTCTTGTAGATGGTGAAGTGGGTGGCGTCGTAGTCGCACAGCCGGCGTCCCTGCGGCGCGGCAAGGCTAGCCCCACCGCCCTGGGAGAAGAGGGCGTAGGTATCATCGGGCCCGAAGCCGGAGGACATGAGCACCAGCCCGATACTGCCGAAGTAACGCGCCACCGGAAGGCCCGGGGGGAGCACCGGCGCAGGCGCCTGCTCCGACCCCGTCATCAGGAACTGGAAGACAGGGTAGACACCCTCGGACGGTCCGGCCCCGGTCTCAACCATCCGCTGGCGGAGGTACTGGGCGATGGCCGCCTCCTCCGGATGGGACTGGCCGAACAAGTTGACGTAATGCCCCAGGTGGGCGTAGAGCGCACTCGAGTAGACCTGGCCCCACCCCCAGGCGCCGTTCGAGTGGCCCCCGTAGTTGAAGTGCTTGTAGTACTTCGGTCCCATGCCGATCATCATGCGCAGCGCCATGTTGGGCGACACGCCGACGATGGACCACTCCTTTGGCATCTCCAGCCCGGTGGCCGGCTGCCAGGCGTAGAGGAACCCCCAGACCGCGTTGGGAACCTCCGTCAGGTCGTACTCGATGTTCGTCTGCCAGACGCCGTCGTCACCCGATGCGCCGATGAGGTAGCTGAACCGCTCCTGGTGGTGCTTCAGGCCGAACGCGAGAACCTGCACCGCTCGGGCGTACGCCACGTCGTCGGCCGCGGGATCCAGCAGGACGATCCCGGCGTAGGCGAACATGCTCCCCACGTAGTAGTGCGGCCACGCGGTGATCTGCCCTCGCACGTGTACCTTGCCCTCGGCGATCCGGATCGCCGCGTAGTGGGTCATCGCGTCCGCCAACGACTCTCGCTCCGGAGTGGGAAGGTCATTCCAGACCCAGTCGAGGGCTGCCGCCCATGCGACACGAGGGTAGGCGCGGCTGTCTTCCGGCCGGTTCTCGAGGAAGGCATCCACCGTCGCCCGCAGCATCCGGCGCACCTTCTCCAGCACCGACCGATCGCCGGTTACCCGATAGACGAAGGCCGCCTCCATCGCCTGCACGCCGAAGTTGCCGGCCCGAGTATCGTCAATAGAGAGGGCATCCACCCGCGCCTTCATCTGGTCGAAGAGCGCCCTCTCGGCGGTCAGCGCGCGTTCCTTCACCGCCGGCCATGTCTCGGCATTGAAGAAGAGGCGTGGGTGATCGGTGCGGATCAGCGGCACGAGAGGGATGGCACCCAGGAGCGCCTCCGCCTCCCACTTCATCTGCCGCTCCAGGCCCTCCATCTCCAACAGCTTCCGGAACTCCTTCTGGGCCTCCGAGTAGTTGCGTTCCTGCAAGTAGCACCTTGCCAGGAGCATCTGCGCCCGTGCGGCCAACGCAGGTTCGCCGCTCGCTTCACGCGCCCGGGCGCAGACCTCCCGCGCTGCCCCGTAGCTCCTGTCCCCCAGGTAGGTCTCCGCCGTGCCCAGATGGGCATCCGCGCGCTGCTCGGGGGAGATCGCCTTCAGCGCCAGCGCCCGGGCGTAGTCCGCCCGCACGTCACCGCGAGCCGCGGCGTCGTCAATGGCGTTCACGTCCGACAGGAAGGCGCGACCCATCCCCAGGACGGCCTCCGCCTTCTCAGCGTCCGTCGCGGCTAGTCCAAGCGCCCGGCGGAATCCCTCCCGGGCGGCGGGGAAATCGAGGGCCTCGAACTGCACCGGGGGTCCGGGGGAGTATCCCCCGGTGTAATTCCTCTTGGCAGCGTCGTAGGCTTCCTGGAAAGGCGACCGGCTCTGCTGCGCGTCCTGCGCCCCTGTCGGGGTCGCAAAGGCCGTGATCAGAGTGGCGGCCGCGGGGATCACCCCGAACCAGCTCATCTGCGTCTTCATCATCGAATCCCCTCGGGTACTGTCTCGGCACCCCGTTCCGCCTGCCGGACGCGGCCATCCGGCAGGCGGCCGCGCGAGAGCCGGGCCCGTGCCCGACCCCGTCCTACCTGGCGCTCAACGCCAGCCCGCTTTGCGGCATGACCTCGCGCGTCAACGCGCGGTCCACCAGCACCTTGCCCGCCTCGGTGATGCGGATCTGCCCGCCCACGTCGCCCCTCTTGTTCAGGGAGATAACGTAGCTCCGAGCGCCGACGGCGAAAGCGAGCCGAACCTGGTCCGCCGCCTCGTTCGTCTGGCTCTCGACCATCTTCTCCACCGTCTGGTCGGAAGCCTGGATGAGGTGCAGGAAGAAGTCCTCGGTGCGCGGCGCGCCCGGCTTCACTTC
>JACQGM010000172.1 GCA_016199585.1 Armatimonadota bacterium | reverse complement strand
GCGCTTGGCGGCTCCGAGCCGCCCCTCAGACGGGTATGTCCATATGCCCGGCCGCTGCTACCCGTCTACCAGTGGACCACCTTGACACCAGGCAAGCGATGGTCTATCATGGTTGCGGTGACGCGGCCCGGATGCGGCGGGTAGCACACACCGGTTTCTGGGTATGTTGAGACGGGAGACACGCGGTGCGGCCCGGCTGCGGATCGGCCGGGCAGACGCGGAATCCCGAGTTTGTTCGCGTGTGGACGGCCTCCGGCGTCGCCTGGCTCCGGCCAGCGCGCGCGGTCGGCCATCGAGATGGTGGATGAGGTAAGGGGGAGGTTCGATGGAGCCGATTGGTGAGACACTGCGGCGCGCCCGCGAGGCCCGGGGTCTGGCCCTGCAACAGGCGAAGGACGCGCTCCACATGCACGCCGGCTACTTGGAGGCGCTGGAGACGGAGGAGTTCGGCAGGCTGCCCGCGCCGGTCTATGCTCGCGCCTTCCTGCGCCAGTACGCCCGCTTCCTGGGCCTGGATCCAGAGCCGTTGGTCCAGGCGTATAACGTCCGTCAACCCGAGCCGGAGGGCGGCGCGCTCGGGATGGGATGGACGGCCGCGCCCGAGCCGCAGTCGCGCTGGGGGCGCGCTCTGGCGATGGTGGCGGTGGTGGCCGCGCTGGGGGTATTCGCGCTCGGGGGATACGGGGCCTTGCTCTTCCAGAGCGGCAAGGAGCAGACGAAGCACTCGGCGGCGTTGAGTCGGCCCGGGAGTCAGACGGCCCGACCCGCAGGGGTCGCGGCGCCGGAAGTGGGTATCTCGCCCCTGGCGGCAGATCCCGCTGCCGGAGCCGGCGACGTGCTGGCGGCGTCGCCCGGGCCGGAGGAGAGGGCCATCGTTCCGACCCCCGCGCCCGCCAACACTCCGGCGACGGCGCCTGCCAGTGCTCCGGCAGCCGCGCCGAGCCCTGCGCCGACACAGGCGCCGGAGGTGCGGCTGACGCTGGTCGCGCGCGCGAATTGCTGGGTGCGGATCAAAGGCGACGGGAAGCTGCTCTACGAAGGGACGCTGCAGCCGGGAGAGACCCGGACCTGGAAGGGGTCACAGACCCTCGAGGTGCGCGCCGGCAACCCCGGAGCGATCCGGGCGACGGTGAACGGCAAGGATCTGGGGATGCCCGGCAAGCCCGGAGAGGTATGGCACCGCATCTTCAAGGCCGAGGAATTGGCACCGCCCGTGCAACCCTCCCACTGAGAACCCAACTGACGAGGGGCCCCGGGCATCCGCTCCGGGGCCGCTCTCTGAGCGCGCCGGCAGCCATCCGTCCCCGCCGAACGCTGCCGGCACCCCGGTAGGGAGGAAGACATGGAGAGAACGGTGGAGGCCACGGAGCGTCGGACCGTGCCCCTGGCTGAGGACGAGATGGTGGCGAAGGAGATCCTGACCGAGCTGCGCCAGATGCGCAGCCTCATGGAGGACCTGACCCAGGCCGTCCTCGAGATCCGCTTCAGCATCAAGGAGATCCGGCGCAACATGCTCTGACATGAAGACACGCCCCTTTTGGACACGGTTGACGACCGGGCATCTCCTCGCGCTCTTCCCGGTCGGACTTCTCTGCGTTGCCGCCCTCGCTCCGGTGGATGAGACCGACCTGTGGTGGCACCTCAAGGCCGGCGAGTGGATGCTGGACCACCGGGCGATTCCACGCACGGGCCTCTGGTCATGGGTGGGCGAGACGCGGCCATGGGTCACGCACGAGTGGCTCTTCGAGGTCGGCGCCGCCGCGCTCTACCGGCTGGCGGGCGCCGGCGGGCTCATCCTGGCCAAGGTCCTTCTCGTGGCGCTCACCTTCGCGCTCGTTCAGCGGCACGCGCGCCTGCGCTCCGGCAGCGCGGCGGTCGCCGCGGTGGTCACCGTCGCTGCGGGCATCGCCTCGTGGCCCTTCTGGTCCGAACGCCCGCAGCTCATCACATACGCCCTGGCGGCGTGGTTTCTCCTGACGCTGGATCGCTGGCAGCGGGGGGAACGCGCCCACGTGTGGGTGCTGGCGCCGGCGGTGATGGTGTGGGGCAACCTCCACGGCGGCTACATGCTCGCCTTCCTCCTCTTCGCGGTCTACTTCCTGGGAGAGGCGGGCGCGCAGGCGTGGGGGCGCTGGCGCGGCGAGGGGGCCCGATGGGAGAAGCTGCGCCACCTGGGGGTGGTGGGCGCCGCCTCTGCCGCGCTCGCGGTGATCAACCCCCACGGCCCGGAGATCCTGGCCTACCCCTTTCGCTACGTCGGCTCGAGCTGGCTCACGCGCTTCGTCTCCGAGTGGCAGAGCCCCAACTTCCGCGAGGTCCACTTCCAGATCGTCGCCGCGTTTCTGCTGGGCACCGTGGCGGTCTTGGCCGCCTCGCCGCTGCGGCCACGGGCCTCGCAGGTGCTCCTGGCGCTGCTGCTCACCTTCATGGGCCTCCACTCACTCCGCAACCTGCCCCTGATGATCCTCGGGCTGGCGCCGCTCCTGTCCGAGCACCTGCGCGCCCTGGCCGACCACGCGGCGGCCGCGCGCGCCGTGCCCGCGCCCCCCGCCGCCGATTCGGGCCACCTCTGGCCCGCCAACTGGGCGATCCTGGCGATGCTCCCGCTCCTGATCGCCGTCCAGGCGCAGCGCTGCCGCCGTGAGTCGGTGCGCACCACCAACCTCCCGGCCGAGGCCGTCCGTTACCTGGAAGAGCATCCTCTCCCCGGCCGGATGCTGAACCACTACGACTGGGGCGGCTACCTGATCTGGAAGCTCGCCCCGCGCACCCAGGTCTTCATTGACGGGCGCCTGGACATCTACGGGCCGAAAGTCGCCGACGACTATGGCAAGATGCACTTCATCCAGCCGGAGTGGCGCCGGGTGCTGGACCGCTACCGGTTCGACTGGGTGATCTGGCGTCGGGACGGGGCTCTGGCCCAGATCCTCGCCGTCAGTCCCGACTGGGAGCGGATCTACCGCGACCCTCGGGCGGTGATCTTCGTGCGGCGCGGCGGACAAGGCGTCCCCGCCTCGGACGCGGCCCCGGACGGGCGCTCACGTTGAGCAGTGATACCCGGGTGGCAGCGAACGCGAACGGCCGTCGGGCAGGAAACGGCGAGCCGGGCGGTGAAGACGATCCAGGGGGGATGGCCGACCACTGATGGCCAGGCTTGGAGGAACAGACTCATGGAACTCATCAGGCCTCGAATAGAACCCCCGTTGGATCCGGGGTTCCGCCCGGCGGTTTTGGCCAACCGGGCGTTTCGCGAGAAGGTGAAGGCGTCCGGGCAGGGGGTGCCGCTGGCCCTCGGCGTCGAACGGAGCGACGGCACGCTCTCGGTCTACCGCACCGAGGTCTTCGCCCCCGGCTCGCCCCACGCGGGTGAGAATCTGGAGTACGCCGAGCGGATCGTCAAGTTCCTGCTCTGGCAGCGCGGCGGCTACCGCGTCATCGTCGGCGGGCCCCGCGCGGTGGGTGAGCACATCCGCTCGGTCTACTCACCCACCGGCGCTCGCGCCTTCGACCACGAGTTCATGGGCGACGTCTATGAGCGGCCCTTCACCGTGGCGATCACCGAGGCGGAGCAGGTGCCGCCGCCGCGGGAGCAGAGCAAGGCCCTCGGCCGCCACCTGGAGGGCTACCGCATCGGCTTCGATGCCGGCGCCAGCGACCGCAAGGTTTCGGCCGTCGTGAATGGCGAGGCCGTCTTCAGTGAGGAAGTCGTCTGGGATCCCCGTCCGCAGAGCGATCCGGCCTACCATTATCGCGAGATCGCGCACTCGCTGACGGCTGCTGCCGCCCACCTGCCCCGCGTAGATGCCATCGGCGTCAGCTCGGCGGGCATCTACATCAACAACCGCGTGATGGTCGCCTCCCTCTTCCGCGGCGTGCCGAAGGATCGCTTCGATGCGGAGGTGAAAGACCTCTTCCTGCGCATCCAGAAGGAATGGAACGTGCCGCTGGAGGTGGTGAACGATGGCGAGGTGACGGCGCTGGCCGGCTCGATGAGCCTGGGCGTCAACGCCATCCTGGGCGTGGCGATGGGGTCCAGCGAGGCCGCCGGCTACGTGACGCCCGAGGGGAACATCACCAACTGGCTGAACGAGCTGGCATTCGCTCCGGTGGACTACTCGCCCGGTGCGCCCGTTGATGAGTGGTCGGGAGACCGAGGCGTCGGCGCGCTCTACTTCTCGCAGCAGGCGATCTTCCGCCTGGCGCCGGCCGCGGGCATCCCGCTCGACGAGAGCCTGGGCCTGGCGGAGCGGCTGAAGTGCTTCCAGGAGCTCCACCAGGCCGGCGACCCGCGCACCCCCGGCGTCTACCAGACGATCGGCACCTACCTGGGCTACGGCGTGGCCCACTACGCCGACTTCTACGACCTGCAGCACGTGCTGGTGCTGGGGCGCGTCACCTCCGGCGACGGCGGCCAGATCATCCTGGACCGCGCCAACCGGGTGCTGGCGACGGAGTTTCCCGCGCTGGCGAAGCGGGTGAGCCTGAACCTGCCGGATGAGAAGAGCCGCCGCGTCGGCCAGTCGATCGCCGCGGCCAGCCTGCCGGAGACTGCGTAGGCGTGTGGGGGTATGGGAGCATGGGAGCATGGGAGCATGGAAGTGTGCCCATCTTCAACACGCCCGCACTTCCGGACTTCCACACCCCCACACTCCCACACTCCCACACTCCCATACTCGGAGGAAGAACATGGAACTCCACAATCGGACGGCGGAGGCCTACCTCAACCCGGCGGGGCCCGGGCCGGGGCTGTCCGCCGCGACGCACATGAGCATCTCGGCGCACCAGGACGACCTGGAGATCATGGCCTTCCGGGGCATCCTGGAGTGCTTCCAGCAGCCCGCCCAGTGGTTTGTGGGCGTGGTCGTCACCAACGGCTCCGGCAGCCCGCGCGACGATCTCTACAAGAGCTTCACGGACGAGCAGATGCAGGCGGTGCGCCGGAAGGAGCAGAGGAAGGCCGCGCACGTCGGCGAGTACCTGGCGGCCGTGCTGCTGGACTACCCGAGCAGCGCGGTGAAGGACCCCGCCAACGCCCACATCGTGGCGGACCTGAAGGAGCTTCTCCTCGCGTGCCGGCCCCGGATCGTCTACACCCACAACCCGGCGGACAAGCACGACACCCACGTCGCCGTGACGCTGCGCACCCTGCAGGCGATCCGCGAGCTGCCCGAAGCGGCCCGACCGAAGCGCGTCCTCGGCTGCGAGGTGTGGCGCGACCTGGACTGGATGGTGGACGAAGACAAGGTGGCGATGGATGTGGCCGCCCACGAGAACCTGGCGGCCGCCCTCCTGGGCGTCTACGACTCGCAGATCTGCGGCGGCAAGCGGTATGACCTGGCTACCGTCGGTCGCCGCCGCGCCCATGCCACCTACCACGCCTCCCACGGCACCGACGACACCACCCAGCTCATCTTCGCCATGGACCTGACGCCGCTGGCGAACGACCCCGCGCTGAACGTGACCGACTACGTGATGAGCTACATTGACCGTTTCGCCGCGGAGGTGAAGGGAAGGATGGCGAAGGCGGCGGGGCAGTAGAGAGCGAACCATGATCCGTGGTCGCCGGTTCCCTGCCCGATGGCCAGGGGATGTGCTATGGATACGCACGGGATGGACCAGGTCAGAGTGGAGAGAATCGCCTTCAGCGTCGCTTCTCTCGGCGATGAGGACGACGAGCGGGAGTTCTGGCTGGCAAGGACGCCCGGTGAACGCCTGGCCGCCGTGGAAGTGATGCGACAGATCGTCTATGGCTACGACCCATCTGCCACCAGACTTCAGAGAGTTCTTGAGATTGTTGAAGGTACACCAAGTTGAGTACCTGCTCATCGGTGGCTATGCCGTTGGATACTACGGGTGCGCCGACATGGACGTCTGGGTCGCCGTGGCTCCCGGCAACGCTCACAGGATCGTGGGTGCTCTGAAGGAGTTTGGCTTCGACGTCCCTGAGTTGTCGGCGGAGTTGTTCCTTCATGAGGACCGCATCATCCGAATGGGCCTTCCACCGATCAGGATCGAGATACTGACAACGATCTCGGGAGTGAGCTTCGACGAGTGCTGTGCGGGACGGGTAGTGGACACGCTCGACGGAGTTGAGGTCGACCTGATCAGCCTCAGGCACCTGAAGATGAACAAGCAGGCCAGCGGCCGGCACAAGGATCTGAACGATCTGGAGTACCTCCCCTGAGGGCTGCGTCGGCGGGGCTACTGGGCAGATTCCCTCTCCCGCGGAGTTCCGGTGGCGTGGTGACAGCCCACTACCAGGGGTCTGACCGCCGGTAGAGCCAGAGTGGGAAGAACAGACGAATGGACACGACAGACTTCGAGGGCTGCGTCGGCGTTGATATCGGCGGGCAGTCCATCAAGGTGGGGATGTTCCGCGAGGAGCAGCTCAGGATCATTGACCTGGACACGCCGGCGGAGTACGCCACCGCGCGCGGGGCCATCCTGGGGGCGGTGCGCGAGCTGGCCGGCGGCACGCCCCGCGGCCTCGGCGTCGGCTCGCCCGGGCCGCTCAACTGGCGCACCGGGGTGATGGAGTGGACCCCGAACATCCCCTGGCGGGACGTCGCCTACACCGAGCTGGGGTCTGCCCTCGGGTGTCCGGTACGCGTGGATAACGACGCCAACGTGGCGGGCCTCGCCGAGGCGGTGCTGGGCGTCGGCCGCGGCCATCACGTCGTCTCCGGCTTCACCCTCGGCACCGGCATCGGCTTCTTCACGGTGATCGGCGGCCACGTCTACCACGGGCGGCTGGACGTGGAGGGCGGGCACCAGGTGCTGAACCCGAGTCCGGACGCGCCCCTGTGCGGCTGCGGGGCGCACGGGTGCTTGGAAGCCTATGCCTCGGCCTCGGCCATCGAAGCGCGCACCGGGAAGCGGCCCGAGGAGATTGACGACCCGGAGTTCTGGAAGGAGATCGCCGGCTACCTGGCATGGGGGATCACCAACATCAACGTGCTGGTGTGCCCCGACGTGGTGGTGCTGGCCGGCGGGATGACGAAGCGCGGCGCCGTGCTGATGGATCCCCTCCGCCACCGCGTCCAGGAGATGAGCTGCGTGCTGCCGCCGCCGCCCGTCGAGGTGGCGGAGCTGGGCGCGCGCGCCGGGGTCTACGGCGCCATTGTGCTGGCGGCGCGGGGGCACGGCGAGTAGCCGGCGCCCTGTCTGCGGCGTGCCGTTACGGGGCCACCAGGCACTTCAGCGCATGGCGGGTGGCAGGCGAGACGTTCCAGGGGCTTCCTTCGAGCGTGCGCTCCACGTTCTCGCCGGGCGGCAGAACCTGGACCGACAGGCGCGGCTTCCCCACATCCGGGCGCCCAGGCGAAGCAGCCCTGTCGTCTCGTCAGTCATCTGGTGTTCCTCTATAGCCCTGCATGAGCACGATGCCATTGCAGGGCCTTCCTGCTCGGACGCAAGGCAGGATTGTCCGGCAGGCGGAGTTGCGCGCCGGCGAGAGCGCCGTACGCGGAACCCACGAGGTGGGCAGCCAGAACGATAGTCATCGTCTCGACGTCCACTCCGAGTAGCCCGAGGTCAAAGAGGGTATGCACATCCGCTCGAAGGAGAAGGCCATTGGACACTATATTCGTATCAGATCCCTGGTAGGGAACGATATGCGCCGCCTCAAGCGATTCTTCTACGTCGCAGCCGGTCACTGCGCAGCGTCCCCCATAGGCCTTGATCAGTTGCTCCCGGAACGTCGGTTGCCCCCTACGTTGTACGATCACCGCGACCACGCGTTCCCTGGCTTCCTTGATGGCGAGTGGGTCGAACCTCTCCCCCACATCAGGTTCAACATCCTCACTGGGGAACTCCGGGCGTTCGGTCCCTGAAGCCGCGGTTCCTGGGTCACCGCGCGCTGGCTGCCTATCGGCAGGAGGAGTCTGCCTGACGCGGGCGCCGGCCCAGATGGCCTTAACGAGCGCACTCAGCAACTCGTCGAGCACGAGAGCTTGTGCCACCGAGAAGCCCGAGTTTTCAATAGTGGCCAACGCGATGCGTGACTGCCGCCCAGGGCCACGCACCCCCAGATACGGCGCAAGCCGGTGGCGAACCGATGACCAAACGTGAACGGGCGCCTCTTCATCGCCAATACCCGTGAGGTGGATCCACGATCCGCCCCGCCTCTGCATACCCTCATCCCAGTCCCAGAACGCCAACTGCCCCGTCTTCCGCTCAACGAAGCACTCCGCCGTCTCCTGCTGGGATGCATCGTAGTCCGCAGGCGCGCCATCATGTTCAGCGGGGGGAAGCCGCGCAGTGTCGATAAGGCCCGCACAGAGGGCACCAATGGCATCAATCTGCTTGTCTGCGAAGTCACCGGATTCCTGGAGTAGCCTAAACGCGATGGCTAGTCGCGAGCCATCGCTGCACGTAGCCACGAAGGGCTCGATGAGCTTCGTTACTGCGTCCCAATCGTCTGGCTCGCTCGTGCTCAATGCGTGCTCCGTAATCCTGTGGAAGTTTCCGACACCAGGAACACCACCGCCACCGAGAAGAGCCTGGGGTCCACAGCGGCGTAGCATACCTGGACTACCGCCTCTTCTCGCTCGATCTCACGGGGGACCTGTTCGAGACGGGCTTCCACGCCATCGCGGTTACGCTCCAACTGCTCCCACTCGCGATCGGTCCACAAGGAAGCTGTGCCGGAAACTCGGTGGCCAGCTCGTTCCGGATGCAGCGCTCCTGGTCCCGCAGGATGGCGGTCATCTCGCCGATCTCCCTCACGGAGCGCTCGTCCAGGAGCCGGCGCACCGACTGGGTGCGACCGCGCATCCCTGCTCTGCATCTCGCTCCTTCTTGCACACTGTGCGAGCCCTGCGCACCTCTGAGTTCGTCTGTTCTCGGTGTCTCCCCTCTTCTCGCACACGCTCTCAGGACCCCGGCCTCGCACTCCCGCCCTCCTTCGCGAAGAACCGCAGCTCCGGCAGGTGCTCCAGGTCCTTCACCCGTTCCGGGGTGTAGCCGAGGGCCTTGAAGTCCATGATGCCGTTCGGCGAGTGACAGTCCACACACTCGAAGCCCTTCGCCTGGATGCCGTGGTTCACCATCAGCGTGCCCATCTGTCGCATCCAGCGCGGCTGGATGTTCTTGCGGTTCTGCTCTTCCAGCGGGTAGGCGGTGCTCCAGCTCCCCACGCCGAAGTACTTCATGAACTCGTCCATCATGTAGTACTTGAAGGGCGCCTGGTACATCCGCTTCACGATCGGGTTGCGGACGGCCACCTCCATCGCCTTGTAGGCATCCCCCGTCTGGTAGTAGGTGGGGTAATCGAAGGGGAGGATCATGGCGCCGAAGGGTCCCTCGTTGCCCAGGTCCTCGCACATCAGCGCGTTGAAGAGCTTGAAGGGGTAGATGCGGCTCGGGCGCGAGCGCATCACCGGCCGGAGGCCCGACTCGATCATCTGCGCGCGTCTCCGGCGCAGGTCGTCGCTCATCTGTGAGAGGGCATCGAAGGCCGGCTTCAGGTAGGTCTCCGGGTCCAGCCGGTTGGCGCGGAAGAACTCCCCGTTGGCGGCCAGGATCTCCGCCTTCACGGCCGGGTTGTCCAATCGGGTGATGTTCGCCATCAGCGGGTTGTAGCCCTCGCCGCCCGAGGGGTTGTCGCCCAGGCCGTTCGCCAGGAAGGTCCCCCAGCCGTTGAACCAGAGGTAGCTCATCCCCTTTCCCGGCTGCCCGTTGCGGTAGATGTCGGTAGGGGTGTAGATACCCTCCTCCGGGTTGTAGGTGGGGTGTACCCAGTCGCGCAGAACAACGCTGGTCGGCTCCAGCTCCTTGATATGGCAGGTCTCGCAGGCGAGGCGCGCCACATGGCCGTTGAGGATGACGCGCGTGCTCGGGTCCTTCACGTGCGGCGCGGTGGTGTGGCACTTCTCGCAGGAGACCTCGACATCGGGGAGGTCGTTGGAGACGAGGTCGGTGCCGAGCTTGCCGCGCGGGATCTTATGGCCCTGCGGCGCATGGCAGTCCAGGCACGCCATGCCGGCGGCGGCGTGAACGTCGTCGTGCGGCGCGAAGCCGCTGGCGCGCTTGGCGCCGGTGTGGAGGATCCGCGGGTTCTTGTAGCCGAGCGCCCGGGCGGCGTCGTTGTGCGGGTAGGTATCGCCGCCGTGATTGTGCTGGTGACAGCGGAGGCAGGCTTCCGCCGTGGGCCGGCCCACGGTGAGGGCGGCGCGCATCGTGCGGTCCTGGTTCCAGCGCGTGCCCACCGCGTCGCGGATGACGGTGCGATAGTTCATGTCGTAGGTGTCGGAGTGGCAGATGAGGCAGTCGAGGCCGTGCTGCGTCACCCTCGGGATCTTGAAGCCGGGGAGCATCTTCTCGGTGGCGGGGTGATAGCTGCCGCCGATGTGGCACTGACCGCAGCCTTCGCTCCGCACCTCCACCTTGCCGCGGGCGTGCTCCGGCTTGGCCGCCACCAGGGATGCCCAACCGGTCCAGGAGAAGCTGCCGGGGATGCCGCAGGCGCGGTCGATCTTGCCGACGGGCACCGGGCGCGTGCCGGGGCCGTTAACCTCGCGCCCGTCGAAGCCGATAGTGCTGAAGCGGCTGGCGGTCTGCTGGAACTTGAAGTGCGAGGTGTCCATCACGTCGCGCATCGTGTCCACCTCGACGATGGCGCCGTCGGGTCGGGTCACCTTCATCGTGGCGTGGCACTCCAGGCAGGTCTCGGGGCCGGCGTACTCCCGGATGCCCGCGCGCCGGAAGTAGTCAATGTGCGGATAGGCGGTATCCGGCCGGGCAGAGGCGGTGAACATCAGCAGGCGCGCCTTCTCCTGGCGGAGGAGCGGGTCGCCCTCGCCGGCCACGCGCGCCATGATGCGGGAGCGGTGGGCGGTGCGCCCCAGATCCCGTGCCAGCGCCTCGAACTCGGCGGGCGTGAGCCGTCGAACCGTATCATAGGTGAGAGGCGCGTTCCGGACCCCGGTGTACCACTCCAGCCCGCGCGGCATCAGCACGCCCGTCGCCAGCCACGCCAGCGCGGCCAGGGTGACGAGCGCCATCGCCGCCAGGCGGCTCCGGCGCGAGCGTATCGGAAGCCTCGGCCACCGGGGCCGGGATGACCCCGGGCCGGGCGTCGGTGTCGTTCTTGCCATCAACCTCTCCTTGCGAGGCGGGTGCCTGCGCCGCGAGCGCCGGGCGGGCGGCGGGCACCGAGACGCACCCCCCGTGCAGCATCGCTCCGAGCCCGGCGTGCGACTCGGATGCCGTGAGCGCCAGGTACACGTGTACGATCAGGAAGACCAGGAAGGCGAAAGCCAGCAGCGTGTGCGCCACGGCCATCGGCCACACGCCGCCCATGTCGGCCACCCGCTCCGGCGCGGCGCCGGGAAAGAGGAGGAACACCCCGGTGGCGGCGAGGAGCGGGAAGAAGACGAACATGTATAGCAGATAGGTGATCTGCTGCAGTGGGTTGAAGCGCCGATCCGGCGCGGCCGTGAAGAGATGCTCCTCCCCTTGGAAGATGCCGACCAGGTAGTAGCGGACCTGCGCGGCCAGGCGTCCGCGCACCCCGCGCAGCCGGGGCACGTACTGGCGCCAATCGCCGGTGCGGCCGAGCATGGCGAGATAGAAGGCGTAGCTCGCCAGGATCAGCGCGGCGGCAGTGTTGTGCAGGACGACGGCGGGCCGGAACGCGAGCGGCGGCGCGCCGGCGCCGGCCAGGTGCAGGCTGAAGCCGCTGGCGGCCAGCGCCAGGAAGAGGGCGGCGTTCAGCCAGTGCCAGACGCGCAGCCACAGCGGGAACATCGCTCTCACGGCCATCAGTCCCCTCCCCCTGGCCGCCGGCGGGCGGCGAGCACGCGCAGCAGACCATGACCCACGGCGCCGAAGAGCGCAAGCGCGACCGCCAGGCTTCCCGCCCGGTCCACCAGGCGGTTGCGGGTTGCGCCGATGACGTAGGCGTCGTTGATGATGGCGGCGTTGACGAAGCCGAGGCGGGCCGTCTCCTCCCCGCGCCGATGCCGGTAGAGCGTCGCCTTGAGCACCGAGTTGGCCGAGTGGCAGGCCACGCAATCGCGCACCGCCTGCTCCTTCGGCAGGATGAGGTGCGGGCGCACGGGCGGCTCGGCGCTGGTGTGGCAATCGAGGCAGCGCACCTGGCGGCGGTGCGCCTCCTGGTGCGGGAGCCAGGCGTGCGCCTGCTGCACGTCCGGCCGGGCGCGCCGTGGCGTCAGCAGCGCGAACTGCGCGTCGGAGGCATGGCACGCCAGGCACACGTCGTTCTGCGCCGCCACCGACTGCCGGCTCACGTCGCCCCAGCGGCGGAAGCGGTGCGGGTCATGGCAGTTGAAGCAGGTGAACTCGCCGGGGTGTCGCCGGGCGTGGATGCTCTTGCGGAACTCGTCGGCGATGCGCCCGAACTGGCGCTCTGCCAGCTCGGCCTCTGCGGTGGTGTGACAGGTTTCGCAATCGAGCCGCTCTTCGATCCGGGGGTGGGGGAAGGTGCGGTACTTCCGGCTGTGGCAGCGGGTACACTTCAGCCGTCCGTGCTCACTGGCCGCGAACTCCCCCGGGAGGACGGCCAGGCTCACCACTTCGCCCATCGGGCCGCGCCGCGCCAGCGTCGCCATCCCGTGGCAGCGCCCGCAGGCATCATCCTTGGTGGGCGCGGCGAGCGCCGCCGGCGCCAGGCCAACGAGCGCCAACAGAACGTGCGCGCCGGCGATGCGGTACCGCGCCGCCCGGCCCGACCTCAAGTCGAGAATCCCCATCGGCCTCCCTGTTCCCAAGCGATTGGATGCAACTCCCGCGCGCAGGATTCATCCTCGTGAAGAAGTACGCAAGCCCGGCTCTCAGGCCATCCCCCACCCGCAGCCGCGCGCGGTGGCCCCTCCGACCGAAGCGCGGCATTCTCAGGCCCGCTGGCGCCCGAACCGTCGCCGCACCGGCGCCGATACGCCCGAACCAGCCTCCCCCCTCGGCGACAGAGCCACTCTCCCATCCCCCGTCCAAGCGCGTACCCACTCCGCCGCTTCCCCGGGAGGGACACCGCCGGCCACATAGCGGTTGCGTAGGGCCGACAGATCCAGCGCCACGCGGGCGCCGCGCGCTCCGGCAGCCTCCGACGCCCCAACCATCGCCGGCCCATCGTCGACAACGGTCACGCGCGCCGCACCCGCGTAGGAGACGACCCCCTCCATCCACTGCCGCGCCTCGGCCCGGTCCATCCCGCCCGGGAGCACCACCCACACCTGCGCGGCGCGCGCCAGGAGGCGCTCTCCCAGCTCGCAGGGGCGGCCATGCGGGCAGACGACGTGCGCCAGCCGCACCCGGCGCCAACAGCCCCGAAAGCTCGACGTAGCAGTCGTCCAGCGCCGTGCCCCCCTGCGCGGCATCGGCGAGCTGCGCGTGCGCGGCCAGGTGGACGAAGAGGGAGTAGCAGAGCGCCGACGCGCGCGGATCGGGGCCGAGGATGGCGATGATGGGAGGCGGGGGTTCGGTACGGCGGCTGCGGCGGAGGTGGGCTAGACTGCCCGACCAGGACAGGGCAGCCGCCCCCAACGTGGCCTCCCCGGCGGCAAGCACACCGAACAGCGCCAGTAGGGGCATGCGAACGTCCCACGGCGTCCCAGTCAGGATCCACAAGCACCCTGCGACCTGGACGGCCGCAGCGACAATGGGGGCGAGGCCGACGGTAAGCGTACTGGACAGCCGCCCGAACAGGGTGCCTCGCGGGTTGGGGAGAGCAGGCACGCAGGAGAACCGCCCGTAGTAGCGCCCAAGGCGAATCGCGACGGCGTACCAGTCCGTGTTTCCCACGCTCAGATCGTCCACGGCCGCCGGGCCGCCGATGAGCCAGCAGCGCCGCGAGCGCCGGTAGTCATGGAGGAAGTCCAGCAGCGCCAGAACGGGATCGATCCTGTCGGAAGCGCGCACCCTCGCCTCCCGTCAAATGGCCGGTCCGGGCGGAGGATAGGGCAACGCCGGGGAGCGACCCGAGCGCCGACCCACCCGTTGCACGTTGCGCCACGCCAACATCGCGCTCACCCGCAACCCGGTCAACTGCTGCAGTTGCTTGCATCCTTGCCCGTAGCTGAGCACCGCATTGAGCACTGCCAGGCGCCAACCTGCTGCCGGTGTCAGATACTCACGCCGCTTCGTCGGCGCTTCCAACGCCCGCAGCCCCCAGACCACGTCCAGCGGATACTGCGTTGCCTTGCACTTCCCGCACCGGAAGTATGCCCGGCTGAACGCCAACTCCCCGACCATGCTCCCCCAGGCGCGTGGTCGGGTGACCTTGTAGAGCAGACTGCCGCCGCACTGGCAGGCGTGCCCGTTCCGCACCTTCCCCCCGTCCAACTGCTCTGCCAGGTGCGTTACGATCCGCTTGGCCAGCACCAGGGTCACCCGCTGCAGCATCGGCTCCAGCAGCACTGCCCGGACCGGTTTCCCTGCCGCTACCTCCACCAGTGCTTCCCGGCTCTCCGCCACAAACAGCGCCACCTGCTCCTTGATGGCCTGCTCAAGCACCCGTGCCAGATCGCTCATGCCCAAGACCCCTGTCCCCTTCGAGCGCACCGGCTGCCGCTACCACTACTCCCACCAGGGGAGGAGATTGGCCGGTATCACGAACAACCGTGTGCTAATCAAAGAGTACGGGGTTCACGGGCACGATTCCTGCTCGCCTGGTGCCATCATTCTCGCCTGAAAGTGCCGCCCGGGCAGGTAGCGTGGGTGCCCTACCCATCGGTTGCCTCCGATATGTTAGCCACCCGCAGTGCGACCGTGGGCAGGGGAAGATCTACTGGGCACCGAAAACCACACCCCGGAAGGCGTATTCACTGAAGGGCTATCTGGCTGGCCCTTCCCTGGGGCGGGTACGTTCCGGATGCCAAGTGCGCTCCCATTGTGAGGGAAAGGAGAGAAATGGACACCAAGATCTGTCCTGCCTGCAAGACGACTTCCCCACTCAACGCCACTACCTGCTCTCGCTGTCAGCACCTGTTCCGCACGCAGTTTGCAGTGCGGCCGCCATCCGCCCCGATGCACACGTCGACGCCGGTTACCCAGATAGCGGCTCCGCCATCCCCGCCGCATCCTGCGCCGACTCCTAGGCCGGTGGATCAACGGCCGCCATGGCACCTCACATCATGTCCGCTTGACTATAGCGAACACACTCACTCGCTAGTATGGGCAGTGCTCGCTACCATCTACATTGCCCTGAACCTGGCGGGCATCACCGCGCTTGTGGGCTGGAGTATGGGCTATGCCCGAGGCAACGCGGCTGTTGCGGCACAGGAGCATCGGAACTCAGCCATGTCTGGCAGCGACATGAGCCGGGGTCAGGCAACCCCTCCGGGGTTCCCATCCTTCGGAGTGCCGGCGGTTGTCTGGGTCGCGGGAACTGTCATCACCGGCGTGGCGGTCTTCGCCCTCCTGCTATGGCTGTTTGCGTTCATGCTTATGCGCGCAAGGCGAATCTACGTCTACGCGCCCGGCATCCGCACCTCCGGCGATATGGCCAAGCGTGCTCAGCAGTCGACTGGCCCGGCCCGATTGGCATGGGCAGTACTCATCATGCTGCTCCTTCTCTCTCTTGTCGGCAGCTACCAGATCACGCTCGCATCGGTTCAGCGTGAGGCTGCTGATGCACGACGCAAGGCACAGGACCTGGAGCGACGCATGGAGATGGAGCGTCAGCAGTGGAATCGGCGCTCCAGTCCTGGGCGCTATCCCTGGTAGCGCGCGATGCAGCCGTCCCCGTGATAGCAGCTTCGCCTGGAACGCTGCTTGTGACGCACCCCCATGCTGCTCCAGAGATGATCCGGGGGAGGGCGAAGCATCTGGCCTCGACGGAGACACGGCTCGCCGGGGAACCTCTGCCGGATGTTCCGCGCCTACGCTGCGTACGGCCTATGTCGGCCTCAGCCCTGCCCCCGCATCGCCTTGATCTTCTTCGTCAGCAGCGGCACGATCTCCAGGCAGTCGCCGACGAAGCCGAAGCTCGCCACCTGGAAGATCGGCGCCTCCGGGTCTTTGTTGATGGCGATGATCGTCTTCGAGGAGGACATGCCGGCCAGGTGCTGCACGGCGCCGCTGATGCCGCAGGCGATGTAGAGCTTCGGGCAGACCGTTTTGCCGGTCTGGCCCACCTGGTGGGCATAGGGGATCCAGCCGGCGTCCACGGCGGCGCGGCTGGCGCCCACGGCGCCGCCGAGCGCCTGCGCGAGATCCTGGATCAGGGCGAAGTTGGAGGGGTCCTGGATGCCCCGGCCGCCCGAGACGATGATGTCCGCCTCGACGATGTTCACCGTGGCCTCCACCTGCTCGATGAACTCGATCAGCTCGCTGCGCGAGGTGTGGAGCTGCGGCTTGAGGTTCAGACGCACCACCTCGGGCGGCTTGGCGTTGTTCCGCTTCTCCGGGTGGGGGAACACCTTGTGCCGCACCGTCGCCATCTGGGGGCGGGTGTACGGGCAGAGGATCGTGGCCATGATGTTCCCGCCGTACGCCGGCCGCGTCTGGTAGAGCAGGCCGTCCTCTCCGATCGCCAGGCCGGTGCAGTCGGCCGTGAGCCCGGTGTAGAGCTTGATCGCCACCTGCGACATGAAGGAGCGGCCAGTGGTGGTGGCGCCCGCCAGCAGGATCTCCGGCTTCATCCCGCGGCAGAGGTCGGCAAGGATGCGGGCATACCGCTCGCCGTCGTACTGGGCCAGCTCAGGGGCTTCGTAGAGATAGACCTTGTCCAGGGCATACTCCGACAGCTCATTCGCCGCCGCTTCCAGGTCGCTCCCCAGCACCACGACCGCCAACTCGGAGCCGCGGGCATCGGCGAGCTGGCGGCCGCTGCCGATCAGCTCGAAGACCACAGGTGCGACCTTGCCGCGGAACTGCTCGCCGAAGACCCAGACGTTGCGGTACTGGCTCAGGTCCTCGCGCGCCTGCTTCTCGATCTCGATAGCGACCGCCCGGAAGCGGCACGCGGCCGCGCACGCGCCGCAGAAGTTGCACAGCTCCAGGTCAATGATCGCCTTCTTGTTCTCGACCTCGATCGCCATCTGCGGGCAGGCCCGCTTGCAGAGGCCGCACCCGTTGCAGTTCTCATCGATGATGCGAATGGACATCTATACGATCTCCAGTTCCTTCAGCAGCCCCGCCAGCTTGCCGGAGAGCTCGTCGGCGTCGCCCGCCCACTTCTGGCCGCCCTCGCGGTGCGGCGGGCTGAAGACCTTCACCACCTGCGTCGGCGACCCCTGCAAGCCCAGCTTCTCCTCGGGCGCTCCCAGGTCCGCCGCCGTCCATACCGGGATCTTCGCCTTCTTCGCGTTCATCTTCCCGCGCAGCGATGGCGTCCGCGGCTCGTTGATCTCCTTGACCACGGTGAGCACCACCGGTAGGCGCACGGAGCAGCGCTCGTAGCCATTCTCCAGGAGGCGCTTCACCAGGATCTTGCGCCGCTCCAGCCCCTCGATCTCCGCCACGTAGGGGGCCTGCGCGTAGTCCATGTGGGTGGCGATGCCCGGGCCCACCTGCCCGGTGTCGCCGTCAATCGCCTGCATGCCGCAGAAGACGACCTCCGGCTGCAGCTTCAGCAGCGCCTGCGCCAGCGCGAAGGAGGTGGCCCAGGTGTCGGCGCCGCGGAAGGCGCGGTCGGAGAGGAGGATGGCATCGTCCCCCCCGAGAGAGATCGCCTCGCGCAGCGCCGCCTCCGCCTGGGGCGGGCCCATGCAGACCACCGTGACCGTTGCCTCCTGCCCCTCCTTCTGGAGGCGCTCCTTCACGCGCACGGCCTCTTCCAGCGCGTAGAGGTCGAACGGGTTGATCTGGGAATCGACTCCCTCCCGGATGAGGGTGTTGGTCGCCGGGTCGAACTTCACCTCCGTCGTCGCCGGCACCTGCTTGATACACACACAAATCTTCACGTGTTGGACTCTCCGGTTCTCTAACCGCGAATGAACGCGAATGGACGCAAATGGGGTGGGCGCGAGGGGCGAACCGGGGAGGGGCGGACACGGTGGTTCGCCCCTCCCCGGTTCACCCGGGCGCGTCCGGGCGTATCTCCATTTGCGTGCATTCGCGTGCATTCGCGGTTGAACACTGCAGCGGGGCGCTTCTCAATCGTTGGCGGCGGAGGCGACCAGGACGCCCCGGCCGATCTCGTCGCGCTGGATCTGGTTCGTGCCCTCGTAAATCTGGGTGATCTTGGCGTCGCGCATGTACTTCTCGATCGGGTACTCCTTCATGTAGCCGTAGCCGCCGAAGACCTGCACGGCCTGGGTGGTGACTTCCATCGCCACGTCGGAGGCGAAGCACTTCGCCATCGCCGAGTGGGCGGTGACGCGCTCCTTCGGGCGGGAGTCGGTCCAGCGGGCGACGGCGTAGACCAGGGCGCGCGCCGCTTCCACCTTCATCGCCATGTCGGCCAGCATCCAGCGCATCCCCTGGAAGCCGGAGATCGGCTGCCCGAACTGCACGCGCTCGCGGGAGTACTTCAGGGACAGGTCGAGCGCGCCCTGAGCGATCCCCACGGCCTGCGCGGCCACGCCGGGGCGCGAGAGGTCGAAGGTCCTCATGGCGTTGATGAAGCCGGTGCCCGCGCGTCCGAGCACGTTCGCCTTTGGCACGCGGCAATCCTGGAAGATCAACTCGCGGGTGGCGGAGGCGCGGATGCCGAGCTTGTCTTCCTTCTTGCCGAAGGTGAAGCCGGGGGCGTCCTTCTCCACGACGATGGTGGAAACGCCGCGCGGGCCCTTGGTGGGGTCGGTGACGCAGAAGATAGTGTAGATCTCCGCCTCGCCGCCGTTGGTGATCCACTGTTTGGTGCCGTTGATCACCCACTCGTCGCCGTCGAGCACGGCGCGGGTGGCGACGCCGGCGGCGTCGGAGCCGGCGTTCGGCTCGGTGAGGCCGAAGGCGGCCAGCGTGCCGGAGGCGATGCGGGGCAGGTACTGCTTCTTCTGCTCATCGCTGCCGGCGACGAGGATCGGCATCGTGCCGAGACCGGTGGCGGCGAAGGCGAGGGCGATGCCGCCGCACGCCTTGGAGAGCTCCTCGGTGACGACGCACATGTTCATGATCGGCGTGCCGTTGTCCATGCCGTCGTACTCCTCGGGGATGAAGACCCGGAAGAGGTCGGCTTCAGCCATCGCCTCGACCACCGGCCAGGGGAACTCGCCGGTTTCGTCGTAGTGGGCGGCGACGGGGCGGATGCGCTTCTCGGCGATCTCGCGCGCCACGTCGCGCATCATCTGCTGCTCTTCGGTCAGGAAGTAATCCATCGGCTCATCTTCTCCTCCCGCGGGCCACAGGGCGCCGGTCCCGGCCGCGCAAGGGGCGTGATGGCCACAGCGTGGGCTTGGACGGTCGCGCGTGCGCGCGGGCCTTCGGCGGGGAGGGCCTCGGGTGGGGCTTCCCGGAAGCCTTCGGTGTATCGATACGTTCGTCTCCTGGTGTTGATCCCCCAATGGTCAGAGTCGGGCTAACGACAGGAAGGTTAGACATCGGGGGTCCAACCTCCTGCCGGGCGGGCGCTTCCGGCGCTCCAGACCAGCCCAGCAGGTGACAGGCGAACAGGAGGTCCTCTTTCCCAGTGTGAAGCCCCGGCGGCGATGCGGGGTGCAGTTGGAGTTGGTCAGTCTTCGCGCAGGAGTGCCGCGAGCAACTGCATCGCATGCTCATCGCTCACGCTGTGCGGGAACATCGCTGAGAGCACCTCGTAGGCCTCGGTTTCCAGCAACAGCGTGAGCGCCACCTGCGTCCGGGGTGCTTGAACGGCCTGCACACCGGAGAGCTGAGTTGACGCGTTTAGTATCGCCACACCCAAGATTGCCGTGTCCAGCCCACCGAGCAGCCGCCGCAGCTCGTGCGCCGTCGCTTCCGTCTACGCCGTCGCTTCCGTCACCCATATCCGCACCAGGTCGTGCGCAACCACTTCGCCCTGGACGACGAATACGTACAGCCCGGGATCGTTCGGTGGCAGCACATCGAAGTACGGCTGTATCTTGGCACCGGCGCTCGTAGTGACGGAGTACCGCTTGCGCCCCGTCTCGCGCTCATAGATCCACAGGCTGTTGCTGCCCTTTCGGCTTCCTCTGCCTGCAGTCGCAACCCACTCCGCAAAGTAGTCGTTTGGGTCGGGTCTGAGCATCTCCTGCTCGAAATAGAGGAACTCCCGGAGACTCTCTTGCCAAAGCAGCCAGCCTGTCCGCATATCCGGGTCGCCATCCGGTGCAGTGGCTCTCACCCGCTCACGACGCGCTTCGATGAGGTCGCCGTACTGCTGGAGAACGTCGCGCATCGCCTCGTCAGCATCCACCCGGGGCGCTGGCACACGGACAGAGCGAGTGGCTGCCGGGTGCATGAGCGTGGACCCACAGGCCTCCACGATGCGTGGCTTCGATCGATAGCAGAGCATCTTGTGCTCAACGCCAAGGCCCTCGTGCATGACGTCAATGTTCAGATTGCTCCACCCGACTGCGGGTATGCCCTTGGCGCCGCAGTACACATCCGCCCAATCACCCTCCTCCAGCTTCCGGCCCATCATGTACGCGACACGCGTAGCCAGCAGTTCGTGCGCCTTCCTGCGCTCTTCCTCGGTGAACGCTCTAAGCGTCTTTGGTTGTCTCATCGGTGTGGCCCCGGAGCAACGGATGATCCGGCACAATGGCGTCAACTCGAATCCCAAGCGTGTTTGCCACCTGATCGACCAACGGCTGGAACTCATCGAAGCTGAGACGGATGTGCTCTTCTCTTACAGTGGCTGCCAGCCACTCTGCGTAGAGCCGGCGGTAATCGAAGTCGGCATCCCGCGCGACGTGCAAATACCGTATGACATACTCGCGGTCACCACGAGCCAGCGTTCTCTCGACGAACTCCCGGGCGCGAACCTTCACGCCGGAGAGGCTCTGTCGTAGGCCATTGGCACGGCTCTTGCCTTTTTGACAGTGCAGAACCAGATCGTAGCCGACAGCATTCGCGGACACGAACTGCTTGAAAGTGCCGTGTCGCTTATCAAACGTCTGGGTGCCACGGATATGGAATCCGGCTCCTTGGAGTGCATCTTGCAGATCGTTCCAGACCTGGCGCGAAGAGTTGTGGAATACGACCACCAACCACCCTCCCTCTTTCAGGACCCGGCAGACCTCTCGGAACACGCGCTGCAGCAACTGCGAGTACTCAGTATGCCCCTTTCCCTGCACCTTGTTGATCACGGCCTCTTCAGCCGGATGAGTGCGGACCCGAAGCCAACTCTCCCAGAGCAGGTTCATCTCCGAGTAGTTGATGTTCCCGCCAAAGGGGGGATCCGTGAAAACGAAATCGATGCTCCCATCTGGAAGCTGCCCCAGGTCGCAGGAAGACTGGGTGCTGATGCGGAATGCCCCCGGGGCAAAGCGCGCACTCTCGAGGTACCAACTGATCGTGCGAGCCTTGCGCTCGAACGCCAGGAACACGTTTTGCTCGTTCATGATCGCAGGAACGCTGTAATTGGCGATGTTTCCACTTCCACCCCAGAAACGGAACTCCGAGAACACTGTCACACGCTGGTAGAGTGATGTCAGCGTGAAGAGCAGCTTGCGTCGAAGGCAGGGATCCCGCCACCGCGACGCGACATCCCACAGGTACGCCATGGCCCAGAGGTTGCGGGCAGTGTAAGTCTGGTCGACAGAGCGAATACCTGCCGCCACAGGCTGCTGCGTATTCACGCCCTCTGGGAATGGGGCCGTGGGGTACCACAAGTCCTCAGGAATGGAGCCGTAGTCGATACCAGCGATGAGTTCGAGGTCGCGTGCCGTCGGCGGTGCCGTGCTCTCCTTCTGCCTCCGCACACAGTGCTCAGAACCGATGAGCACCGGTTCGCGGCACGTTCGCCGCAGATGGCGCTTGACCAGGGGTACCCCGCAGCCGGGACAGGGGAATTCCGTCCTTATCTTGCTGTCGCGAACCCGGGCTTGCTGATCGCGCGCCACGTCCCACAACTGGAACTCGCGAGCGCACCTGCTGCACACCATGTAGTAGCTCCATACCGTGTATGAGCAAACCGTAGGCGCGCCACACAGAGGGCACTGAGTACCGTAAAGCCGCTCCTCCAGCCCACGAGACGCTTCCCTGATGGCGTGGACCGCCGCCATGTAGCTCTCCGCGTCCACGGGCGTCAGGAAGTTGTAGGCGATGAATGTTGCCGCGGGCGAGAGGTCAACGAGAATGGGCACTCGGCCCGTTTCCATTGCCGCCACTCCCGTCATCCCCGACCCGCAGAACGGATCCAGCACCACATCCCCCGGCCGTGTGTAGTACTCAAGAATCGTGCGTATGCCCTGGGGTGGTACTTTCGTGTGGTACGTGTGCGCATCGTAGACGTAGGTGTTCTTACCGGCGGTTATGTCCTGCGCCAACGGTGCTTCTACTGGCTTCGGGAGTCGCCGCAGTTCAACCACCTCCGCAAGGTGCGGACTCGCGCCGTGGTAGAACTCCGGTGGATCGTCAAGGGGAAGAACGCGAGTACCTGGCGGAAGCAGGTTGCGGTCGAGGGGCTGCTCGAGGCTCGGGAACTGGAACGCGGTCTGCATAGCAGGTCTGAATATACGGCACCCGGGTGGCTTTGTCAACCCTTGATGGGCGGATGGGCGGACCATGGGCGGAGGGTGGGACCGAGTTGAGTAGGTAGGCGATAGGTTGGGTGGAGGTTGTCACCCCTGGTCGTGTCGAATCTCCT
>JACQGM010000162.1 GCA_016199585.1 Armatimonadota bacterium | reverse complement strand
CGCCGGCCGGCGCGGCCCGCGCCCAACGGAGGCGCACCCGGTCCAGCACCATCCCCCAGGTCAGGAAGGCGGCCAGCACCCACAGCGCCCCCGCGACCGGTCCCACCGCCCGGGTGCTCCCGGCGCTGACGCCGGCCCATGCCGCCGGCGCGCCGAACAACGCGCCCGCCAGCAGCCCCGGCACCCGTGACGGATCCGTTCGCCCGCGACGGACCGCGAACAGCGCCGCGCCCACCACGGTGCCGGCGAAGAAGAAGGTGGCGATCGCCATCCCCTGTTCCGCCGTCTTGGCGGCGGCGGACGTCGGTCCCAGGCTCAGCGCCCGGATCACAGCCACCATCGCGTCAATCACGGCAGTGATGAGCGCGCCGGGCAGCACCCGCGCCGTCGCGTCGAAGAGGTCGAACGGGGGAAAGGGGAGGCCGGCGATTCGCCACATGAGGTAGAGGAGCGCCACCAGCGGCGGCGTGAGCAGGGCGCCGCTGAAACCCCCGGCGAGGGGCCAGGATCGGCCCATAGACACCTCCAGCGGCGGCCGGTGCCGCCGCACGCCCGGCACGTCGCCGTGACGGGTGGCGCCGACCCGCTGCGGGTCCACGAGCGGCGCGGATGCTCGTCATCAACAAACACGCCGGCTGGAGCGGTGCCACCCCCGGCTGGCAGCGCGCGGGTGTTCCTCCGGGCGCGGAGCGCGGAGCGCTGCGCTACAGGGTCCGGCCGGATTCCGGCTCGGGAGGCGCAGGCGTGGCCGCGGGCGCGGCGGGACCGACCATTTCGGCCTGGAGCGCGGCGAAGCGGTTGGCGGCCTCGCTCCGCTGCGCATCCATCTCGGAGCGCTGGATGCGCACGTTGATGTCGTTGGACGCGATCTCGGTGGTGGCCCGGGCGCGCGACTCGCGCTCCGCCACCCTTTCGGACATGCGGTCCAGCTCCTTGACCTGGGCATCCAGGGAGTAGCCGGTCATCGTGCGGCTGGCGTTGGCCTCGAGCCGGGCGAGCCGGTCGCGCGCCTTCAGGTCCTTCACCCGCTCGCGCGCGGAGGCGACCTGCGCCTTGAACATCTCGAGGGCTTCCATCGCCTTCTTGGAGCGGTCTCGAGAGAGGGTGACGCTCTCCTCCAGGCGCTGGATGTTCGCCTCCAGGCGCGTCACCTGCTCCATGGCGTGGACGCCGACTTCCTGATCGCTGGACTGCGCGGCGGCGCGGGCGCGGTTCGTCCAGGTGGCCAGATCCTTCTGAGCCTGCGCCAGCTCGGCTTCCAGACGCTTCTGGTAGGCCACCACGCCGATCGCATCCTCGGCGAGCTTGCGCTCCTTCGCCTCCATCTCCTCGATCAACTGGTCGCCAACAAGCTCAGGGGTCTCGAACTTGACGAGACCGAGCGTGATGAACGAGAGAATAACCCGCCAGATCCGCTTCAGCATGCTCCGTCCCCCTTCCAGGGCGTGCCCGGCACGCGGGCGAGTGTCCATAGCGATAATACCCTCTTCGCGCTTTTTTGTCAAGGTCCCGAGATCGACGGTAGTGCGCACGATTGGCTGGAAGGCAGGATGCCGCCCCCGCCCCCTCGAAGGTGAGATTCGAGTGGGCGGAGAGAAACCGACCGAGAGGAGCAAGACCTTGGCCGAACCGGAGCGATGCCTGGAATCACAGACCCTCTTCGAGGGGAAGCTGCTGAAGGTGCGCGCCGACCGCGTGGCGCTGCCCGGCGGCCGCGAGAGCGTGCGCGAGGTAGTGGCTCACCCGGGGGCCGTCGCGATGGTGCCGATCACCGACGACGGGCAGGTGGTGCTGATCGAGCAGTGGCGCTACGCGGCTGGCGGCCCGCTGCTGGAGATCCCCGCCGGCACGCTGGAGCCGAACGAGGAGCCCGCCGCCTGCGCCGCGCGCGAGCTGGCTGAGGAGATCGGCTGCCGCGCCGGCCACCTGGAGCCCCTCGGCGCCTTCTTCGTCGCCCCCGGCTACTCCTCCGAGCGCATCCATCTCTTCCTCGCCACCCACCTGCGGCCCGCCGAAGGTGATCCGGAAGAGGATGAGAATATCGAGCAGATTCTGAAGCCCCTCGACGAAGCGGTGGCGATGGTCCGCGACGGGCAGATCGAGGACGCGAAGACGATCATCGGGCTGCTGCTGGCGGCGGAGAGGAGCCGGGGGTAAGGAATACGGGAGAGCGGGCGGGAGACGGGGGACCGAGGACCGGCCGGGGCTGCCGCACCCAGGCCCTCGCACGGGTTGGCAGCCACCTCAACAGGACCCCGCCCCTCCACGGCGAACTCCCAATGGGAGGTTACCTGGATGGAATACCGTCATCTCGGCCGCAGTGGCCTCAAGGTCCCGCCGCTCTGCATCGGCACCATGACCTGGGGCATCTCCACCGACCAGGCGGAGGCCGACCGCATCGTCGACGCCGCGCTCGACCAGGGCGCTACCTTCTTCGACACGGCCGACGTCTACACCAACGGCGTCAGCGAGGAGATCCTCGGGCGGGCCCTGGCGCGCGATGGCAAGCGCGACCGCTGCGTCGTCGCCACGAAGTTCGCCGGCGCGATGGGCAAGGGCCCCAACGACGGCGGCGCCAGCCGCTACCACATGATGGCCGCCTGCGAGGCGAGCCTCCGCCGCCTCGGCACCGACCACGCCGACCTCTACTACGTCCACGTCATGGATCTGAGCACGCCGCTCGATGAGATCCTGCAGGGCCTCGACGACCTGGTGCGCCAGGGGAAGGTGCGCTACCTCGGCACCAGCAAGTGGGTGCCCAGCCTGGTGACCGAGGCGGTGATGCTGAGCGCGCGCTGCGGCTGGAACCGCTTCGTTGCCGAGCAGCCCCCCTACAACCTGCTGGACCGGGGGATCGAGCGAGAGCTGGTCTGGACCGCCCTGCGTCACGGCATCGGGCTGTGTACCTTCGCGCCGCTGGGCACGAGCATCCTCTCGGGGCAATACGAGAGCCCCGACGACCGGCGGCCGGGAAGTCGGAACGAGCGGGGCCTGGGCCCCTCACGCATGAACGAGGCGGCCGTGGCGCGAGCGAAGGCGCTCACGCCCCTGGCCGAGGCGCGCGGCCTCACCCTGGCGCAGTTCGCCCTGGCGTGGGTCCGCCAGCAGCCGGCGATTACGGCGCCCGTCCTGGGCGTGCGTAAGCTGGACCACCTTCTCTCCGCCCTCGCCGCGGTGGATGCGCGTCTGACCGCAGAGGAGCTGGATCGGGTGGATGAGATCGCCCCGCCCGGCTCCGCGGTGAGCGATTACTGGGATGGGAACACCTTCCGGCGGCTGCGGAGAGAGATCACCAAGTGAGGAACACCATGAGCAAACAAGATGGCATTCTGAGAGTCGGGGTTGTGGGTCTGGGCTGGCAGGGGGGAAGCCACCTGCAGAACGCCGCCGCCGAGCCGCGCGTGCGCCTCACCGCGATCTGCGACATCAACGAGAAGCTCCTCGCCGAGCGTGGCGAGGCCTTCGGCGTCTCCCGCCGGTTCACCGACTTCCGGGAGCTCGCCGCCTGCGACGAGGTGGACGCGGTGAGCGTCGTTCTGCCCGATTTCCTCCACCACGACGCGGCGCTGGCCGTGCTGGAGGCGGGCAAGCACCTCCTCCTCGAGAAGCCGATGGCGATCACCGTGCCCGACGCGGAGGCGATCGCCGCCGCGGCGGCACGGGCGCCGGGGGTCTGCATGGTCAACCTCTCGAACCGCTGGATGCCCGTCTTCTCTTCCGGCAAGGGTCTCCTGGACTCGGGCAAGCTCGGTCCCATCCGCTACATCTTCTCGCGCATGACCAACCGCATCGAGGTGCCGACCGAGCGCCTGAAGTGGCTGCAGCAGAGCCATCCGGCACACTGGATCGGCGTACACCGCCTCGACATCGCCCGCTGGTTCGTCGGGCGTGATGTCGTGCGCGTGCGCGCGGTACACCGCGACGGCCTGCTGAAGGAGCGCGGCTTCAACACCGTGGACTTCTACCAGGCGACCCTGGAGTTCGACGGCGGGGCGGTGATGAGCCTCGAGGGGAGTTGGATCCTGCCGCCGGGCTACCCCGGCGTGGTGGACTCGCGCTTCTACTGCCTCTGCAACAGCGGCGTGATTGACATTGACCGCATGCGCAGCGAGATGTCGGTGGCGGGGCCGGAGAGGTTCGATATGTCCACGCCTACCACCGGGGCGTTCCTGGGCCGGCCGGCCGGCTTCACGATGGAGGCGCTGCGCCACTTCGTGGATTGCTGCCTGGAGGGCAAGACGCCGCTCGTCACCGCCAACGACGGCCTGGCGCTGACCCGCGCGCTGTGCGCGGTCGTGGAGTCGTGCGAGAAGGACGGCGCGGTGATCGAGCTGGGTCCGGCCAAGCCGGTGTGACGGCCCCTGCCAGCACTTGGTACTGAGCCGCGAAGCAGCGCGGATGGAAGGAGGCGCTCCCCGATCCGTTGCAGCGCCTCTGTCATTCGCGGCTCAGTGCCGGTTCGGGGGCGGTGTCGCGCTCGCCGTCCGCAGTCGCTGCCCTTGCGGAGACGGTTCGGCGCCGCGCGGCGTTGTCCAGGCGCCGGTAGTGGTTGGCCAGGGATGTTGTGCGGTTGAGCGACCAGTCGCGAGGTGGCACGAGGGTTTCGGCGTAGCGGCGGCCGTCCTCGCCCCGCGCCCGCGCCGCCTGGTAGGCCAGGTTCCACACGCAGGGCCGTTCCGGGTTCACTTCACACGTGCCGTCCGGTCGCGAGCCGCCGCAGGGGCCGTTGCGCGTCTCCTTGCAGCAGTCGCCCTGGCTGCAGCGCGTGTACCCCAGGTGGTCGGCGGTGCAGTCGCCGCACTGCACACACCCGAAAGCGTCCTTCTTGAAGAGGTCGGCGGCGGCCAGGATATCGTGCCAGAAGCCGCGCTGCCATGCCCGCCCGTTGGCTGGCTTCAGGCGCTCGGCAAAGAAGCGAGCCCCAGGCGAGCCGTCCGCGATCATCAGCCGGTTCACCAGGATGCACGCCCGCTGCAGCAGGCCGGGGCTGCCCGGCTCGCTACCGACCCGGTAGGGCTGCGTGTCGTCGCTGAAGCCGTCCGGGCCCTGCGGGAAGATGTAGTACTCGCCGGGGGTCGCCAGGATCAGCTCGTCCAGGCGCGCGCGCCAGCCTGTGCCGATCCCCCTGGCGCGGTCTATGATGCGCATAATGTCGGCGTGGCTCAACCCGTGCCCGCCGATGTGCGCGCCCGCGAAGCCCAGGTCGCGGATGGCGGCGACCATGAGGGCGGCGCGCTCCAGGCGCTCGGGCTTCTCCTCGCTCTGCAGGGCTCTCAGGAGCGCCTCGGGCACCACGCACCCTGCCACCAGGCCCTCATCCATCCGCCGGGCGCTGGTAGCGGTGGGCACGTAGACGCTCGGGATGATCGGCACTTGCCCCAGGCCCTCCCGGCGCAGGTACTGCTTCAGCTCGTAGAGCTTGCGCAGGTTGAAGCCGAGCTGCGTGAGGACGTAGCGCGCCCCACTGGCGATCTTCAACTCCAACTTGTAGAGTTGCATCATCTGGTCCGGCTCGCGCTGCTTGTAGGGGTTCACCACGGCGCCCGGGAAGAAGTCGAAGGGCGTGGCCTGCAGCGCGCGCCGCCCCATGTTGTACTCGATGCCGTCGCGCATGGCGCTCACCAGGTTGAGGATCAGCACCGAGTCCAGGTCGAACACCGGCTTGCCGGCGCCCTCAAAGCCCTCGCGCTGCGCGTCGCCGGTGAGGCAGAGGACATTGTGGGCGCCCGTGCGCGCGAGCGCCAGCAGCCGCCCCTCCAGGAAGGCCCGGTTCCCGTCCTTACCCGTCAGGTGTGCGATGGGCGTCAGGCCCTGCGCCAGGGCGCTCGACAGGAATGCCTCGGGCGGCAGCGCCGGGTTCCCCCCGGGCAGGTCGGTGGCGCTGACGATGCGGATGCCCGCCGGGTCCGCAGCCGCCTCGCGGATAAATCGCTCGGTATCCGGGATGTCGTGGTCGCGACCCAACACCAGCTCCGCCGAGTAGACGAACTCTCCACGCGAGAGTGCCGACCGATGCGCGTTCTCGTTCATGCCTCGCCATCCCCCCGGCGTGCGGGTCTCTACCACCGCCGGCAAGTGCGCCCGTGCGTCCGCTCGTATTTTAGACACTTTTTATGATATAAGGTTGCGTATATGCCCCGAGGCATGTCAGGGCGTCCGATGCCGGGGCCCAGGCACGCCGGCTTCGGGGGAGCGGCCCTAGGGCACGGAAGCTCGCCATCCGGCGGGGTTCTCCCGGCGTCGGCAAGCGCCAGTGGACCCGGCACGCGACGTGGCGAGCCGCGCTTCGGAACAACGCGCCGGCCTGTATCGTCCCGAATCGTGGGGGTGGCAGAAGATTAGAGGTTTCTAATCTGCTTCTAACCCGATTCTAATCTTTCCGCCGTATAATGAGAGTGGAACACGGCCGGAAGGGGGTGGTAATCATGGTGAGTGAACGGGAGATCTCGCAGGCGGGGGCGGGCGCAGTCGGCGACGGCGTGACCCACATCAATGTCATCGGGGTGCGCTACCTGCCGCTGGCGCCCGCGTCCGCCCTGCGCCGCGCAGTGGGGGAGTACCAGGCGGTGCGGCCGGCTCCCCGCTGCGAGACGCTCAGCTACCTGGCAGACGGCTCGTCGGTCGTCCTCTGCCGGGGAGACTTCGAGCGGGCGCTGAGGGCCTCGGGCTTCGCGGCTGCGGATAGCCGGCTATCGCTCGATGCGCGGCGCATGTTCGCGCACGTTCACGACGTGCTCGTTCGTGCGCTCCCGTGGAAGAGGCAGCGCGCGGCCTGTTCGCCGTGACGTCACCGACATCATCCGATCTTTCCTTAAACGGCGGCGTCCGCCGCAATGGCGGGGAGCGCCGCCGCTTTTCTTGTACCCGGGCACACGCGGGGGAAGGCTCTCTCCGGCGGCCGGGCATCAGAGCGGTGCGCGAGAACGCCGGGAGACGCAGACCGGGGAACGCAGAGGCGCCAAGGGGTCAGAGGGCGCTGAAGATCAGGGCGAATTCCTGCGCGCAGACCTCAGCGTTCTCTCTCTTCTCTGCTGCCTCTGCGTCGGGTCCTTTCCGCGATCTCACGGCGTCTCGTGCATGCTCTCAGCGGTTTCCGTAGATGCCGATCAGGGCGGCGCGGATCTTCGCCATCCAGGCGTCGGCCAGCGCCTGCTGATCCATCTTGTGCGCTCCCGCATCCTCGGGTGTCACCTCGACGACGGCCACCTTTCCGAGCATGATCACCGGGTTGCCCCTGGCCCGGGAGAGCCACAGGCTGGCGGGGTTGAACCGCCCGCCGGTCTCCGGGCCGGCATCGGCCAGGCCATCGCTCAGCAGCTCGGTCACTCGCGCGGCGCGCTCCTCCACCGAGGCGAAGCGGCCCGGGCTGCGGAACGTGAGGATCGTATCGCCGCCGATGGCGACGTGGCCGAGCTGCGGCTTGCCCTCGCGCGGCGCGCTGCGGTAGGCCAGCGCGCGCGTCTGCCCGGGTTCGGCGGTGATGGTGGCGACCTGGCGCGCGGCATCCCAATCCACGCGCGCGCCCAGCACCTCGGCCACGAAGCGGAGCGGCATCAGGGTGTGGCCGTCGCCCAGCCGTAACGGCATATCTAGCGGCACCTCCTGGCCGCCCACGTGCGCGTAGCCGCTGCCCACGTTCAGCTTCACGCGGGTCTCTCCCCGCCGCACCCACACTTGCTTGCGCCGGGCATCCCACTGCACTCCGGTGTCGGGGATGCGCTCGATTACCCCGCGAACTGGCACCATAACGCGCCCCGAGATGACGTAAGCCGGTACCCCGCGCACGGCCTTCCCGTTCACCACCACTCGCGGCGCGGTGAGACCCGGCGTCAGGGCAGCCAGCGACAGCACACCCACCCACCAGAGAACCCCAAAGCAATGGCGCTTCCGCATTCCTTCCTCCTTACTCCCGCCGTTACATACCCATCCGGTTGGTGGGGCAAACGCTCCGGCAGTAAGGCGGCGCAGCGAGACGGCCAGCGCCATCAGGGCGCGGGGGGAGGGCGGTGGAAGCCCGCCCGCTACTGCTGTAGCTCCTCCGGTCGGACCCGAAGGGTGTCGGGATGTCAGGGCGTCCCTCCCGCGGGCTGCGGTATGGCGGCCGGCCGGGCATCCTCCATGCCCGGGCGCGGGGGCGCGGCCCGGTGGTGGATGCCAAAGTAGAGATCCCGCCAGTGGATGAGCGCCGCGCCGTGCCGGGGCGCCAGCTTGTAGGTGGTCTCGTATTCGGCGAATGCCTTCTCCTTGTCTCCCTGGCTCCGGTAGTACTCTCCGAGCGCCCAATGCGGCGCCCACCAGCTCGGGCAGGCGCTGCGCGCCGCCAACACGCTCGCCAGCGCGCCGTCGCAGTCATTCTCCCTGCCGAGGGCGCGAGCAAGGGCGTAGTGGGCCGCGAAGCAGGCGGGATAACGGGCCGTTACCGCCCGCAGCACCTGGACCCACGCCTTGTGCTCCGTCCCAAGAGTAGACTGCGCGAGGCGCACGACCGGTCTGAGGCCGACGCGCATCGGTACTTCGTCCCCCGGTTCGTACCCGGGCCCTGCCGACGCGGAGGGCCGCTGTGCCCAGACACCGAACGCCTCCAGCTCGGGCGAGCGGTAATCGCCCCGCATGCGACCCAGCGGGAAGGCCTTCGTCAGAATGCCGAAGGCGACGAGATCGGAGCCGCGGTCACCGGTGGCCAGGAGCGCCAGCGCCTGGCGAACCCGAATCTGCGCCATCTCCCGCGACCGTGCTGTGCCGTCGCGCTCCTCCGCATCGGCGGCGGCGGCATAGAGGTCGGCGGCGATCCGCCACCTGCCCTGCACCAGCACGACGTCCCCCGCGTAGCGCAGCATGGTGCCGTGGCTGCCGCGCGATACCAGTTGTGCCAGCACCTGCTCGGCCCCGGCGAAGTCCTCCTGCCTCTGTAGCACTCGCTCAAGAGTACCGGCGGCGCCCCGCGCCGCCGTCACCAGGCCGTGCTCGTCGGCCCGCCGGATCAAGTCGAGGAGGTGCTGCGCGCGGAGCTGCGGATCGGGGTGGACCTCGCAGAGGTGCGCGGCGCGCATGTAGATCTCCAGTGAGTCGGGGAAGCGGTCGAGGCCCTCGTCAAGCACTTTGAGGGCTGCTTCGATACCAGGGGGATCCACCGATTGGGAGCGGAGGATGCATGCCTCAGGGGTGTCGGGATAGCGGCGGAGGAAGTCTTCGCGCAGCGCGACCGTCTTCGGGGCGTGCGGGTCGCCCTGGCGACTCAGCAGCCGCCAATGGGCATCCTTGTGGTCGGGCTGGAGCGCGAGCACCCGCTCCAGGTGCGGCGTCTGGCGGCCAGGGTGCATGGAGCGCATCTCGCGGCAGAGCCAGGCCAGCGCCCATTCGCGCGCTACGCTGCCGGGCGCGGCGTCCAGGCCCGCCTCTACCAGCGCGAGCGCAGCGGACGTTTCACTCGCCGGGCGCTTCCTCAGCCGGTCAACGAGGAGAGCCTGCACCTCGGCGCCCTGGCCGGTCATAAAGTAGCAGAAGCAGAGTCCATCCAGGGGGTCCCGCCGGCCCGGCACCCGGTCGCGGAGCGCGCTGAAGACGCGGATCGCCTCCGCGTAGTGACCCGCGTCGAACCAGGCCCAGCCGGCCTGACGGAGCGCCGACGTGGCGTCGTCGGGGCGCGCCTCCGCGCCCCGCTCGAAGAGACGGGCGGCCTCGACGTACCGCCCTTGCTCCGCGAGCCGGAGGCCTTCTTCGATGCGCGGTCTTGTATCTGGCGAACCCGGCTTCAGCGCAGCCGGCGCAGGGAGAATGGCCGTCCCCCACGCGGCGATGGTCCACAACACGACACACAGGATGCGTCCGGTCTTCATCGCCACCTCCGTGGAGCCGGGCCAGGCGCGGGGAGCGCGGCGATCTGCGGGGGCACCTGCCGCGCCGTGCCTGTCACAACCCCTTGGTGATCATACGCGGCTCGGGCGGGGAACCCCTGCAACCGATATGGGAACAGGAGCGCCGCCGGCGGTGTCGAAGGAATGGATAGACCCGGCAGAAGGTTGCGGAGCCGGCAAGGAGGGGAGCGATGGCCGTACCGGCACACCTGGCGCCACCACGAGTTCCCTGCGAGGAGATCGACGGCGTCCTCTACCCCTACGCGGAGGAGGAGGCCGTGGTTCAGGGCCATTGGCACTATCATACCGTGCGCGACGCCACCAACATGGTGGAGGGCCTGCTGCAGGGCTGGTCGCGGGTGGGAATCTTCGGCGACATCTTCGTCTACTGGCGTTCCGGGCGTGACTACCGGCCGTGCGCTCCCGACCTGATGGTCCTGCCCGAGATCGACGATCCCGAGCGCGAGCGCCGATCGCTCTACCTCTGGCGCGAGCGCTCCCACCCCGTGTTCATCATGGAAGTGCTCTCCGACGGCACCGCCGATGACGACAGGGGCGAGAAGGTACGTATCTACCGCGATGAGATCGGCATCCCCGAGTACTTCTTCTGCGACCCACGCACGCGGCCGGTGGGCGTGTGGGGCTACTCTCTGACCGACGGGCGCTACCTATCCATCGAGCCGGACCGCGGGGGCCGCGTCTGGAGCGCGGAGCTCCAGGGCTGGTTCGGGGCGGATGATGATGGCAAGCTGCGCGTCTGGAACGCCGCTGGCGAGCCGATGCTTCGCTACCGCGAGGCGCTGGCGCTGGCGCGGCTGGAATCGCGCCGTGCCCGCCGGGAGTTCCGGCGCGCCGAAGAGGAAGCCCGGAGGGCTGACCAACAGGCCCGCCGGGCCGAAGAGGAAGCCCGCCGGGCCGAAGAGGAAGCCCTGAGGGCTGGGGAACAGACGCAGCGCGCCGAAGAGGAAGCCCGGAGGGCCCGGGATGCGGCCCGGCAACTGGCGACGGCCGAGTCCCGGGTGCGGGAGCTGGAGGCCGATCTGCGCCGCTTGCGGCGGCTGTAACCCGGCCCGCCAGCGCGCCGCCTCACGCACCCGCCGGGGCGGCGAAGAGGAGGCCGATCACATACCCCGCCAGCGCCGAGACGATGCCGATCACCGCCATCTGCGCGCCGCTGCGCGCCGGGCGGCCGACAGTCACCCGTGCCTTGTACACCCCCACGGCGAAGAGCGTGAGCGCCGATACCCCGAGGGCGATCAGGATCCCCGGCCGCATCGCCACCCGGTCCGCCTGCACGAAGAAGAAGGGGAGCAGCGGGATGACGGACCCCACGATGGCGGAGAACCCCACGATGAACGCGCTACGCAGCGCTCCCCCCTCCGCCACCGGCCGGAGGTTCAGCTCGTCGGCCATCATCACCTTCAGCCACGTCTCCTCGTTGGCGGTGATCTGGCGCACCACGGCCTCGAGCGG
>JACQGM010000182.1 GCA_016199585.1 Armatimonadota bacterium | reverse complement strand
TCGGGCGCTCCGGGCAGTCTCCGGGGTGCTCCTGCTGGTTGAGGGCACTACGAGCCTCACGGCGGTGACGTAATGAAATGGCCCTGCACCACGTTGCCCCCACCGGAATCGCTGTGCTATAATGAAGCCGTCGGCATTGTTGTTCGGTGGATCCTCCGGGTGGGGGCACGGGCGGGAATATGACTGAATCCGGGAGTGAAGCGCGGTCGATCCTGGCGACCGATTGCGGGAGCACGACGACCAAGGCGATCCTGATCGACAAGCAGGGGAGCGAGTACCGCCTGGTGGCGCGCGGCGAGGCGCCCACCACGGTGGAGGCGCCCTTCGACGACGTGACGGTGGGGGTGCGCAACGCCACCGCCGAGCTGGAGGAGCTGACCGGGAGGCGGCTCCTTGACGACGGCCACCTGATCGTGCCGGCGCAGGACGGGAAGAGCGGATCCGACCTCTACCTCTCGACCTCGAGCGCCGGCGGCGGCCTGCAGATGATGGTGGCGGGCGTCGTCCGCTCCATGTCGGCCGAGAGCGCCCAGCGCGCCGCGCTCGGCGCCGGGGCGATCATCATGGACGTGATCGCGATTGACGACGGCCGCCGCGAGTACCAGCGCGTCGAGCGCATCCGCAGCCTGCGCCCCGACATGATCCTCGTCTCCGGCGGCACCGACGGCGGCACCATCACCCACCTGGTGGAGTTGGCGGAGCTGCTGGTGGCCGCCGACCCCCGCCCGCGACTCGGTATCGGCCTGCGCATCCCGGTCATCTTCGCCGGCAACACCGCCGCGCGCGACCCGGTGGCGCACACCCTCGATGACAAGTGCGACCTGCGCGTGGTGGAGAACCTCCGCCCCACGATGGACCGCGAGAACCTCGGCCCCGCCCGCGAGGCGATCCACGAGCTCTTCCTCCAGCACGTCATGCAGCAGGCCCCCGGCTACAGCCGGCTCTCGTCGTGGACCTCCACCGGGATCATGTCCACCCCGAACGCTTTCGGACGGATGGTGGAGACGATCGCGGCGCGGCGCGACGTCAGCGTGCTCGCCGTGGACATCGGCGGCGCCACCACCGACGTCTTCAGCGTCTTCGGCGGCACCTTCAACCGCACCGTGTCGGCCAACCTGGGGATGAGCTACTCCATCTGCAATGTGCTGCTGGAGGCGGGCACCGCCAACATCGCCCGCTGGGTGCCCTTCCCCCTGGACGACGCCGACCTCCGCAACCGCCTCCGCAACAAGATGATCCGCCCCACCACCATCCCCCACACGCTGGCGGACCTGCGCATCGAGCAGGGCGTGGCGCGCGAGGCGCTGCGCCTCGCCTTCGAGCACCACAAGTCGCTCGCCCGCAGCCTGAAGGGCGTGCAGCAGTCGCGCACGATCTCGGAGGCGCTCTCGCAGAGCAGCACCGGCGAGACGCTGGTGGACATGATGGCGCTCGGCCTGATCGTGGGGAGCGGCGGCGTGCTCTCGCACGCCCCGCGCCGCGCCGAGGCCGCGCTCATGCTGCTCGATGCCTACCAGCCCGAGGGGGTCACCCTCCTGGCCGTGGATTCCATCTTCATGATGCCGCAGCTCGGCGTCCTCTCCACGGTGCTCCCCGAGGCCGCCTTGCAGGTCTTCGAGCGCGACTGCCTGATCAAGCTGGGTCACGTGATCGCGCCGGCCGGTAGCGCGCGCGAGGGTGAGGTGGCGCTGACCGTCCGGGGCAGCGGCATCCATGAGGAGGTGGCCTGCGGCAGTCTGAAGGTGGTGCCGCTGGCGGATGGGCAGTCGGCGCCGGTGGAGATCGCGCCCGGGCGCGGGTTGGACGTGGGCGCGGGGAAGGGCCGGCCGCTCTCCGCCACGGTGGAAGGCGGCGCGGTGGGTCTCATCCTGGACGCCCGCGGCCGCCCGCTGCGCCTCCCGCCGGATCCCGAGGCGCGTCTCCGCAAGCTGGGAGAGTGGCACCGGGCGTTGGGACTCTCGCCCTCGTAGCAGGGAAGCCCGGCGTGCGCCGCGAAGAAGAGGCCGGATAAGGAGCAACCGTGAGCAGCAATCCTGTCGTCAAGGGCCTCGGGTTCCACCACGCGGCCATTCAGACTACCGACTACGAGGCGACCCGGCGGTTCTACACCGAGGTGCTCGGGTGCCGCCTGGCGCGCGAGTGGAGCGCCGGCGAGCGCCGCCTCTGCCTGCTCGACCTGGGCGACGGCGGCTACATCGAGGTGATCGGCAGCCCGGCGCCTGCCGGGCCGGAGACGGTCAAACAGGCGCCGATGATCCATCTCGCCCTGCGCTGCGCCGACGTGGATGCCGCCATTGCCCGCGTCCGCGCCGCCGGCCGCCCCGTCACCATCGAGCCGAAGGATGCCCTGCTGGGCGATCTCGCTGTGCGGCTCGCCTTCTTCCAGGGGCCGAGCGGCGAGATCCTGGAGCTCTTCTGCGAGAAGTGATCTGCTGGCCCGCCGGCGGTGCGGGCCTACCCCGGCGAATTATCTGCAGCCCACCTGACACCGCCGCTGCGCCCGGCGGCGCCACGGAGGGAGGACACCGTGGTTCATTGGATGATGCTTCTGGCGAGCGCCCCGGAGCCGGCCGGCCCCGAGGCGGTGCTGCGGCGCTTCGCCCCCGAAGACCAGCCCCTCTCGAAGGAGCTGGCCCCCGCCGAGGGCGGCTGGGTGGTCTCATCGCAGGGGAGACACGTCTACCGCCTCTTTGAGGTGGCCGATCCGGGGGTGGAGCAGGCAATGCTGGCCTATCGCGCGGACCTCAAGGCGGAGGGGCTGAAGGGCAGTCTCTGGCGGAAGGGACGCGCCTACCTCGAGATGTGGTGCCGGTTCCCGGGCCGCGGTGAGTTCTTCTCCAAAGGGTTCCACGACGCGGTCTCGGGCACCACCGACTGGGTCTCTTGCCAGACGCCCTTCTACCTGAAGGCGGGAGAGCGTCCCGACCTGATCAAGCTGAACCTGGTGGTCGAGGGCGCCGGCACCGTCTGGATCCGCAACGTGGAACTGGTGCGAGCGCCGCTGAAAGGGTGAGCACGCGGATGCGGTGGCAAGGGGATGCGCCGGGAGTGGTTCCGTGGCAGTGCGGCCGGTGCGGACGCCGGGTGGATGCCCCGCGCGAGGGCGCCGTCTGCCCCGTGTGTCGGCGGGTGGTCTGCTCCCGGTGCATCGTGATGGCCGGCCCCCGGGGCAACCGGAAGCCACACTGCCGCGACTGCGTGGTGCGGATCCAGGCGGGAGGCGCTTGACCGGGAGTCGGGGTCGACGGCACGAGCGCCCCATGAGAGGGGGTGCGCTACGACAGTCGTTCCGGCTTGGGGCACTCCCGGGGCGACGGGCACGCCGGCGAAGATGTCCAAGAGCGGCGCGGTTCCCCCGTACCCCCTCGTGGGCGAGATCCGGCGGGTCCTGACCCCATCACCGGATGCTCGCGATCGGCGGGGGACCCCAACTCGGCGTCGCTCAGTCGGGGGACCGCTTCCCGGATCGCGGCCCGCATCCGTGCCCGAGCGGGCACACCCTCGATTGGCCCACTGGTGGGCAACTGGAGCAGCAGGCGGCGGCAACAGGACCCCAGTTCTCTCCTCATGAAACGATCGAGTCGGCGGCCGGTCACCCCGGACGCAGTGATGAGCGCTGCCTCGAGCCGTTCCGTGGGCCGGGAGACGCTTTCCACGGTCTGCGGGCTCGGGAGCGCCAGGTCGACGCGTCCGTTCGGCCTCCCGGCCACTCTGCGGATGGCGGCGTCGTCGAGGAGCAGCCATGCCTCGGTTTCCTGCACGGGCACCACCGCAGCCCACTGCTTCGAGAGACCGCAGGCTGCAACAGCTTGCGCAAGCTCCTGGTGCCTCGGCTCCGGGTCTCGCGAGTCGGCATCGCGATGGAGCAGGATCAGGTTGGCCTGGGGCTCGTACGTCATCGCCGCTCTGAGCTTGTCAGCGACGGCATGTCCGACCTGCTCACGCAGTCGAGCAAGGTCGGGCGCGACTCCGAAGGCCTCGTCCGCACCGGCCTCAACGCACAGGTTCTGCAGGTGTGGAATCAGCGCCTCGTCTAATTGGCCCTCGGGAATGAGAATGAATTGAACGCGCATGCTCCGTCCTGTCAGAGAGTGCCAGCGTCAGTTGTGCCCCCGGAGGCCACAAGAGGTAATCTAGGATAGTCATTTCGCCGACGCTGGCGGCGCCGCTACTGGCACGCCAGGTACGCTCCAGAGGCCGGCACCGGAGCGTGCGGACGGGTCTACCGCCGGGACCCCTGATGCTCGTGTCGAGAGCGAAGAGCAGGTCATTCTTGTCCTGAAGCTGGACAAACGCCGGCGAGTGCGTGGCGACGATGACCTGCCGGAACGGGTTATCTGGCCCTGGCTCCTCCGTTGGATCCACAGCGAGATCCTTGAGGAGCCGCACCATCTCGGGCATCCTCGCCGGGTGGATGCCATTCTCCGGCTCCTCCATGCAGATGAGCCCCCGGGCCTCCGGGTCCGCAGCGAGTACAGCCAGGGTGAGGAAGCGAAGCGTGCCGTCGGAAAGAGAAGCCGCCGGCAGCCGAACTCCCTGAAGCTCCTCCACCTCGAGAGTCAGCAGTTGGCGGACGTCGTCAACATCCACCTCCAGGCCGTGAACCGGCAGGAGCCCGACAAGCCGGTTGGCGATCGCGGCGTACACGCTCTGTGGGTCCTCGCCGCGCCGCTGGGCCTCGCTGGCGAGGCGGTGGACGGCCGCCGGCACGTGCTCGCCGTTGGCGGTGATGAAAGGGTCCGCCTGGAAGCGATCCGGCCTGCGCATGGCCGAGGGCTCGAGCGCGAGCAACTGCCATCGCTGCATCTCCCGGCGCGCGGCCAAGATCGTGGGCGTGGCGGAGGTGTTGGATGTGCCCACGATCGTGCGCGGCGCACTCTTCGCGGGAGCAACCTGCCCCGGACCGCGCGAGCCACCATCCTGGTGCACGACGACCTCGGTCTGCCCGTCGTCTGCCTCCCGCACCGAGATGTAACCGGACTTCACGCGGCGCTTGTTCACGACCACACTGCCGCGGAACAGTGACGCACTGTGAGGGAACTTGAGGCGCTTGGCTGCGTCGCCCTGGGTGATGTAGTCCAGCGCCTCTGACCGGAGTACCAGCCGCCCGAGCGTGCCCGGGAACTCCGACGGCTCGTAGCCGATCTTCACCTCGTAGCGCAAGAACGTCGAACTGGCTTCCGCAGGTCGCCCGAAGTCGTCCGTGACGTGCGGCTCCACGATCATCTCCGCGGCGATGCGGAAGTGATCGACACGCCCACCTTCATCGCTGTGAAACAGGTCGGCGATGTCGGCGGTTTCGGTATTGCCCCCTCTCACCTTCAGGGCAGCTTCGGTCAGCGTGTGGTCAGCGGTGTCGGTTTGTGTTAAGAGTGCGGGGAAGCCGGAGAGGGCAATCTGACACGTCTCTCCCAAAATAGTACGATTGTGTGGTAGGGACCCGGGGCTTCTTGCCGAAGAGGGACC
>JACQGM010000155.1 GCA_016199585.1 Armatimonadota bacterium | reverse complement strand
TCCCACGACCTGCGCACGCCGCTCGCCTCCATCAAGGCGACCGTCACCAGCCTCCTCCACGCCGAGAGCGCCCACTCCCCGGAGGCGCGGCGCGAGCTGCTGCAGGCGGTGGATGAGGAGACCGACCGGCTCAACACGTTCGTTGGCGCGCTCCTGGACATCTCCCGCCTGGAGGCCGGCGCCTGGCAGCCGGAGAAGGACTGGTTCGATCTCGTTGACGTGGTCGGCACTGTGCTCGGGCGCCTCAGTGACAGGGAGAGCGCCCGGGTGCAGGTGCAGATCCCCCCCGACCTCCCGCTGGTGCCCGTGGATGGCATCCAGATGGGACAGGCGATCTGGAACCTGGTGGAGAACGCCCTCAAGTTCTCTCCCCCGCCCCGGCCGGTGGAGATTCAGGCGTACGCGGCGGACCCGGAGACGCTGCGGATCGCCGTCAGCGACTGTGGTCCGGGGATTCCGCCGGGGGAAGAAGGGCGGATCTTCGAGAAGTTCTACCGCGTGTCGGGAGACCGGCGGCCCGAGGGCGTGCCGGGCGCCGGCCTCGGGCTGGCGATCGCTCGCGGGGTCGTTGAGGCGCACGGCGGCCGGATCCGGGCGATGAACCGTCCGGGAGGCGGGGCCACGTTCGAGCTGCTCCTCCCACTGCGCCCGCCGGAGATGCCTCCGCCGCGCGACATCGAGGAGCCCGACGAGGAGGACGCGGATGCCGGGTGAGCGTATTCTGGTTGTTGATGATGAGCCGCAGATCCGGCGCGCTCTGCGCAGCGGGCTGGCAGCCCGGGGCTACCAGGTGCTCCTCGCGGCGACGGGTGAGGAAGCCCTGGACCTGGCGGCCAGCCGGCCGGTGGACCTGGTGATCCTCGACCTGGGCCTCCCGGACATGGAGGGGGTTGAGGTCTGCCGGCAACTGCGCGAGTGGTCGTCGGTGCCGGTGATCGTCCTCTCCGTGCGCGCCGGCGACCGTGACAAGGTGGCCGCGCTGGATTCCGGGGCCGACGACTATCTCACCAAGCCGTTCAGCATGGCGGAGCTGCTGGCGCGGATCCGGGCCGGCGTCCGGCGCGCCCGCGCCGCTCCCCGGGCCGAGCCCGTCTTCACCACCGGCGCCCTGACCGTGGACATGGCGCGGCACATCGTCACGGTGGAAGGGAACGAAGTGAAGCTGACGCGGCTGGAGTACGGGGTACTCCGGTATCTGGCGCTCAATGCCGGTCGGGTGATCACCCACCGCGTGCTGCTGCGCGAGGTGTGGGGTCCCGAGTATGAGGAGGAGACTCAGTACCTGCGCGTTCACGTGGGCCGTATCCGCCGCAAGATAGAGCCGGATCCAGCGCGCCCGCGCTACGTCATCACCGAGCCGGGCGTGGGCTACCGGCTGCGGGTGTGCGAGTGAGGCCGGGGCCGGTCTGCGCCGAAATGCTACGCTCCGTTTATGCGATTCCCGTCTCCGTTTAGACGTTTGTGATCCTCCCGGAGCTACAATAGGGCTGCGGCACACGAAGCCCTGCACCAGGGCCGGGGTGGGTTGCAGAAGCCCCGGCGCCGGCTACAATGGAACAGCGGCACATGGTGCGCCACATCGGGAGTGGCTTCGGGAGAGAGTGGCAGTGGCTGTTTCGATGAGACGGGCGTTGATCGGGGCGCCCCTGGCGACGGCGCGCGCTGCGCACGAGCGCCTGAACAACTGGCTCGGGCTCTCCGTCTTCGCCTCGGACAACCTGTCCTCCTCCGCCTACGCTACCGAGGCGATCCTGCTGGTGATTGCCGTGGAGGGCAGCACCAGGTTGCTCGCGGCCGCGCTGCCGATCACCATCGGCATCGTTGTCCTCACGGGGGTCGTCGCCCTCTCCTACCGGCAGACCGTACAGGCCTACCCCACCGGGGGCGGGGCCTACATCGTCGCCCGCGAGAATCTCGGGATGGGGTGGGCAACCACCGCGGGCGCTGCCCTGTTGATTGACTACGTACTGACCGTCGCGGTGAGCGTGGCGGCGGGCGTCCAGGCGATGACGTCCGCTTTCACCGTGCTGCAGCCCTGGGCCATGCATCTGGGGGTGGCCGCGGTCCTGCTCATCGCCCTGGCGAACCTCCGGGGGGTTCGGGAGTCCGGGCTGCTGTTTGCCGTCCCCACCTACTCCTTCGTCTTCGGGCTGCTGCTCACCCTCGGTATCGGCATCGTGAAGGTGGTGACGCACGCCGTGCCACCCCCACCGGAGGCGGTGGCGCCGATGGCGGCACTGGGGGCGCTCCCCTTCTTCCTCGTCCTTCGCGCGTTCGCCTCCGGGTGCGCCGCACTCACGGGCATCGAGGCGATCAGCAACGGGGTGCAGGCGTTCCGGTCCCCGGAGGGCCGCAATGCGGCGGTGACGATGTTGTGGATGGCCGGACTGCTGTTGACGCTTTTCACCGGCATCACCGTTCTGGCGCGCGCCTACGCCATCACGCCCGATGTCACCGGCGGGGGACACGGTGTGGGGGAGACGGTGGTCAGCCAGGTGGCCGCTGCCGTCTGGGGCGGCAAGAACATCCCCTACCTCTTCGTGCAGTTTGCCACGATGGCCATTCTGATCGTGGCGGCGAACACCAGCTTCGCCGACTTCCCGCGGCTTTCCGCCATCCTGGCGCGCGACCGCTGGCTGCCCCGGCAGCTCGCCAACGTGGGCGACCGGCTGGTCTACAACAACGGGATCCTTGTCCTGGCAGGCATCGCCATTGTGCTCCTCATCGCCATGCAGGGCAACGTTCACGCGCTGCTGCCGCTCTACATGGTGGGCGTGTTCGTCTCCTTCACCCTCTCGCAGGCCGGCATGGTGCGCCGCTGGCTGCGGCTGCGAACTCCGGGCTGGCGGCAGAGTGCCATCATGAACGGGTTCGGGTCACTCGCCACCGGAATCGTGCTCATCGTGGTGGCCATAACCAAGTTCCACCCTCCAGAGGCGCATCCGATCTTCTCGTTCACCGTGGACGGGCATCCCTTCAACCTGCGCGCCGGGGCCTGGTTGGTGGTGGCTCTTATCCCCCTGATGGTGGCCGTGTTCTACCGCATCCATGACCACTACAACACCGTGTCATCACAGTTGACGTTGATCGGCTTCGAGGAGCCCCCGGCGCCACAGCAGACGGTGATTGTCCTCGTCCCATCCATCAACCGCGGCATCGTGCCGGCGCTGCGGTACGCCCGGGCGATGGGCCATGATACGCGCGCGCTGCACATCGAGATCGACCCCGATGATACGCCGCGCCTGCGCGATCAGTGGGAGCAGTGGAGTCACGGCATCCCCCTGCTCATCATCGAGTCGCCCTACCGCTCGCTGATTGACCCCCTGTTCCGCTATCTGGATGAGGTGCAGACAGAGCCGAACCAGACCGTCACGCTGGTGATCCCCGAGTTCGTGCCGGTGAAGTGGTGGCACAAGCTCCTGCACAACCAGTCTGGTCTGCTGCTGAAGATCGCGCTCCTCTTCCGCCGGGGCCTGGTCGTGACCAACGTCCGTTACCATCTGACGCGGTAGGGCAAGCTGGCGCGGCGTGGGGCGCGGGCCGCTCCCGAAGGGCGGGATCGTCCCTTCATGGCGCCAGGTAGACCACTCTGCCCACCCAATCGAGGTGTTGCTGGGCATCCCAGAGCCGCTCGATGGCGCGAATGAGCCCACCGATGTCGTTGGGTGGGACCGCCCGATCATCCACGAGGATCACGCCCCTGTGCGACACGCCCTGCTCACTCCACTGTTTGAGCAGGGGGACGATGGTGCGCTGGTCGTAGGTCAACAAGGTGAGGCGCTGCGCATGTGCCGCGGTCAGCAGCGCCTCATCGCGCTCCTGCAGGTGGGCGCCGCCCTCCCATCCCTGTAGCGACACGACCATGATCTCCGGCCGCCGTCGCGCCAACTGCTCGACGAGCCGGGGCGAGAGGTGCTCGTCAAGCAAGATCCGCAGCATCGTCGGCCTGCCTCTCGCCGCTGCCCCCGGCTGGCGGACTGTCGCTGCCAGCCCGGACCGGGAACGGCGCTGCACCCGGCACCATCCGCTGGACGGCCTCCCATCCGTACCCGGCGTTGTCCTCGATTGCCGCCTCGATCTCTTCCGGGAACCCCACCGCATAGGCGAGGGCCGCCTTCACCCGGAACTCGGGCCATTCCAGGTGCTCCGCCGTGGCGGCCGCATCCATGCCGTGGTGCCGCGCCAGCCACACCACCTCCCACACGGCCAGGCTGCTGCCCTGCACATGCGCCTGACGGCCCGCCGGAGAATCGCGAAACTCGATGTGACCGAACTCCGTCCGCCGCAGCGCCTCCTCAACGAGCAGCGCGCCCGCCTCGCCGGGGCTGCGGCCCAACCGCCGCGCCACCCGGCGCAGCCGCTCCATCTGGCTCGGCTGCAGTCGCATGCTGAGAACCTGAGACATCCTCTCACCTCCTATGCACGGAGCGTCTGTCTACATTGAAGACATTGTGGCTCGCATCTCCCGCGTTGTCAAGACGCGCGAATCGGCGCCGGCCGTCCGGGTGCGCGTAGACAGCGCGACCGTGTAACAACCGGCGCTCACGGCCGTCCCATGAGGTAGGAGTCTTCTCTGGAAGGGCCGGTGCGAGGCCGCGATGGCGGGGCTGTCGGTACAGGTGACGTTCCTGGGCACGAGCGCGGGCACGCCCACCGCGGAGCGCGGGCTGCCGGCGGTGGCGCTCACGCGCGGCCGGGAGGTGATCCTCTTCGACTGCGGCGAGGGCACCCAGATGCCGTGCCGCCGCGGGAGCGTGCGCCTGAGCCGGCTGTCGCGCGTCTGCGTCAGCCACCTGCACGGCGACCACGTGCTGGGGCTGCCAGGGCTGCTGATGAGCCTGCAGCTCGCGCGGCGGACGGCGCCCCTGGCGATCCACGGCCCGCCCGGCATCGATGAGTTCGTGCGCGCGGTGCTGCGCCTCCTCACGGCGCGCATCGCCTACCCGCTGGCGATCACCGAGCACGTGGGCGACGACGGCCCGATCCGAGGACCGGGCTATCGCCTGGAGTGCCGGGCACTGGAGCACCGCGTGCCCTGCCTGGGCTACGCCTACCAGGAAGACCCCGCGCCCGGAACGCTCGATGCGGCGGCCGCCCGCCGCCTCGGTGTCCCGGACGGGCCGCTGATGGGGCGACTGAAGGCGGGGGAGTCGGTCTCGCTTCCGGGGGGAGGGATGGTGCGCCCCGAAGACGTGGTGGGCGCCCCGCAGCCGGGGATCCGCATCGCCTACTGCACCGATACCCGTCCCTGCCCGGGCACCGCCGCCCTCGCCGCAGGCGCCGATCTCCTGATCCATGAGGCGACCTTCGCCAGCGACCGCGCGGACGATGCCCGGACGAAGCTGCACTCGACCGCCGTGGAGGCCGCCGAGACCGCGCTGCGCGCGGGCGCCCGCCGGCTGGCGCTCACCCACCTCAGCCCGCGCTACGAGGACCCCGCGCCCCTCCTGGCGGAGGCGCAGGCCCTCTTCCCGAACACCCTCGTAGCTGCGGATCTGCTGTCACTGGCGGTGGGACCTTGAGGAACGATGCCGCCGCGCGCCCGCGTCCGCTGGAGATTCACATGGTTGACCTGACACTGCCGATCCGCCTGGGGATGCCGGTCTATCCCGGCGATCCAGCGGTCACCTTCGCGCCCCGCGCCGCGGCCGACCCGGCGGAGCGCGCCTTCGCCGTGGCGTCACTCACGCTCGGCACACACACCGGCACCCACCTCGATGCGCCCGCGCACGTGCTGCCGCGGGGAGCCGGGGTGGACGCCCTCCCTCTCGAAGCCTGTCTCGGCCCCGCCCGCGTGGTGGATGCCACCGGCCTGGAGCGGATCGGCCTTCCTGAGCTGCGCCGGCGCGTCGGGGAAGCGGCGCCCGGCGAGCGCCTCCTGATCCGAACCGACTGGGACCGCCACTTCGGCTGCCCGCGCTACTACGAGGACTTCCCGGGCCTCACGCTCGCGGCGGCGCGCTGGCTGGCGGAGCGGCGGATCGCTCTCCTGGGGCTGGAGACTCCCTCGGTGTGCATCGAGGCCGGCCATGCCGCGCACCTGGCCCTGCTCGGGGCGGGGGTCGTCATCGTGGAGGGGCTGGCCCGGCTGCGCGACATTCCCAGTTCCGACTGCTGGCTCGCGGCGCTGCCGCTCCCCCTGGCGGGCCTCGACGGCTCGCCGGTGCGCGCGGTGGCATGGGTGGAGAGCCTGATTTGAGGTCCGCTCCCGTCTCCCCGATCTTGTGGTATAATGGAGCACCCGTGCCGCGCACCCGCCTCCGCGCCGGAGCCCCGCGCGGCCCCGGAGTCTACCATCGCGAGGAGATGTCATGCGCAGCGACACGATCAAGAAGGGCTACGACCGAGCGCCGCACCGCAGCCTGCTGAAGGCGACCGGCGTCACCGACGACGACATGGGGAAGCCGTTCATCGGCATCGCCAACTCCTACACCGATATCGTTCCCGGCCACGTTCACCTCAACACGTTCGGCGACCTGGTGAAGCAGGCCGTGCGCGAGGCCGGCGGCGTGCCCTTCATCTTCAACACCATCGGCGTGGACGATGGCATCGCCATGGGGCACTTCGGCATGCGCTACTCGCTGGCGAGCCGCGAGTTGATCGCCGACTGCGTCGAGACGATGGTCGCCGCGCACTGCTTCGACGGTCTGATCTGCATCCCCAACTGCGATAAGATCGTGCCGGGCATGCTCATGGCCTCGATGCGTCTGAACGTGCCCACCATCTTCGTCAGCGGCGGGCCGATGGCCGCCGGGCGCACCCCTGGCGGCAAGGTCATTGACCTGATCTCCGTTTTCGAGGGCGTGGGCGCCCACCAGGCCGGCCTGATTGACGACCGGCAGTTGAAGGAGCTGGAGGACTACGGCTGCCCCGGGTGCGGCTCCTGCGCCGGGATGTTCACCGCCAACTCGATGAACTGCCTCTGCGAGGCCCTCGGCATCGCCCTCCCCGGCAACGGCACCGCCCTCGCCATCTCGCCCCGGCGCAAGGCGCTGGCCCGCGCCGCCGCCCGCCAGATCATGGACTTGATCGGCGCCGACCTGAAGCCGCGCGACATTGTCACCGCCGATGCGATTGACAATGCCTTCGCCCTCGACATGGCGATGGGCGGCTCCACCAACACCGTCCTGCACGCGCTCGCCCTCGCCCACGAGGCAGGCGTGGACTACCCCCTCTCCCGCCTGGATGCCCTGGCCGACCGCGTGCCCTACCTCTGCAAGGTGAGCCCCGCCGGACCCTACCACCTCGAGGACGTGGACCGCGCCGGTGGCATCATGGCGATCCTGAAGGAGCTGGCGAAACGCGAGGGATCGCTGCACCTGGACGCCAAGACCGTCACGCTGCAGACCCTGGGTGAGAATATCGCCCGCGCCGAGAACCGTGACGCGGATGTGGTCCGCTCCCTGGAGAACGCCTACGCCCCCACCGGCGGCCTGGCCGTCCTGACCGGCAACCTGGCCCCCGACGGCGCGGTGATCAAGACGGGCGCCGTGGAGCCGGGCATCACCCGCCACGAGGGCCCCGCGGTGGTCTTCGAGTCGCAGGACGAGGCGCTGGAGGGGATTGCGGCGCGCCGGGTGAAGGCGGGGGACGTGGTGGTGATCCGCTACGAAGGCCCGAAGGGGGGGCCGGGCATGCCGGAGATGCTCTCGCCCACCTCGATGATCGTCGGCCAGGGCCTGGGGCAGCGCGTGGCGCTGATCACCGACGGCCGCTTCTCGGGCGGCACCCGCGGCATCTGCCTCGGCCACGTCTCCCCCGAGGCCGCCGAGGGGGGACCCATCGGCCTGCTGCGCAACGGCGACGTGATCCTGGTGGACCTGGCGAAGCGCCGCCTGGAGATGAAGGTGAGCGAGCAGGAACTGGCCCGCCGCCGCGCCGAGTGGCGCCCGCCCGCCTCCCGCGTCAAGAGCGGCTGGCTGGTTCGCTATCAGAAGATGGTGACGAGCGCGAGCACGGGCGCGGTGCTGAAGGTGGAGTGACCGGAGGCGGCCGTAGGGGCCGCTGGTCCGTCTCGGCTCAGGCGCGGAGAAAGGGGGCTGTAAGGGCACTCTGTGCAGGGATTGCAGCGTCGCCTGCACACACAGTTACGAACGGTCATGCACTGTTACGGACGCGCAGAAGGACGCCTGCAACCGAGTTGTTCGGCAGCCCCCGACGGTTCCAGAGAGGAGGGTGGGTGCCGTGCCGGGAAAAGGAACCGCCGTCGAGAACGGCGAGCAACTGAAGGCAGCCGTGGCTGTCCTTGTATCCGACCTCGGGCTTGATGCCAAGACCGAAGTCAGGGTTGGCCGCAGGATATGGGGCGCTGTTCGCCGCATTGACGTTGTGGCGACGCATCCCGTCACGCGCGTGAGGCTCGGGATCGAGTGCAAGTACCAGGGCGGCAGTGGGACCGCGGAAGAGAAGATCCCGGCCATCGTGCAGGACATCGACGCTTGGCCCATCAGGGGCATCGTTGTGATCGCAGGATCTGGGTTCTCGGCGAACATGCGAGGCTATCTCGTATCAACCGGTAAGGCCGTTGACTTGCCGGACCTGGAAGACTGGCTGAAGCTCTACTTCGGCCTGTAGATGGGACCCATGGCGCAACCTTCTGAACCGGCGAGAGCGCGGCCGTTCCTCAAGTGGGCTGGGGGAAAAGGCCAACTCCTGCCTGAACTCACCAAGCGTGTTCCCGCTTCCTTCGGGGCCTACCATGAGCCATTCGTCGGCGGGGGTGCCCTGTTCTTCGCTCTGTTCGGGTTGGGCAGTCTCAGCACGGCCTGCCTGTCTGACATAAACCCATCACTGATCGACGCATACATAGCGGTACGAAATCATGTCGATGAAGTGATCGTCGCACTAAGGCAGCACCGTCACGATGAACGCCACTACTACGCGGTTCGGGCTCTGAAGCCTGAGCTTCTTCCATTGCCTGAGAGAGGCGCTCGCACCATCTACCTCAACAAGACCTGCTACAACGGGCTTCATCGTGAGAATCGCGCTGGGCAGTTCAACGTGCCGTTCGGGCGATACAAGAACCCCACCATCTGCGACGAAGAGAACCTTCGCGCGTGTTCGCGTGCTCTCCAACGTGCCGAGGTGTCTCGTCGTCACTTCTCGTCTGTGCTAGACGTAGCGCGCCCTGGCGACCTTGTCTACTTCGACCCCCCTTACCACCCTCTTTCGGCGACGGCCAACTTCACATCGTACGACCGCAGTGGCTTTGGGGAAGGTGATCAAGCGCAGTTGCGTGACGTCTATGCTGAGTTGACGCGCAGGGGTGTGAAGGCAATGCTCTCCAACTCGGATACGCCGTTCATCCGCTCCTTGTACTCAGACTACGAAATCTCGCAAGTCCATGCCCCAAGGATCGTTAACTCGCGGGCATCGGGGCGCGGGAAGGTTCCAGAGGTGATCGTCCGCAACTACCCGGCAGGTGAATGGCCGCAAGGCGTGCTGTCTGGCTGACCTGGTCGCGTTACCGGTGGGGGGTGCGGTACAGCTCGTGCCGCCTGGACGCTGCCTTGGTAGACGCACAATGACGAGTGGTGGGGTAGGAGGGTACAATGGCTATCGCGACAGACCGGATGAGCGAGCAGGAGTTCCTTCACCTGCCGGACGACGGGCGCAAGTGGGAGCTCGTGGACGGGGAGGCGAAGGAAGTGCCTGCTGGTTTCGAGCACGACGTGATCGGTGCAAACGTGATTGCGCTCCTGGCGCCGCACGCCCGGGGCAAGGGTTTCGTCGCCGGCTCGCAGGCGGGCTTCCGCATGGTCACGGGCAACATCCGCTCCCCGGATGTCTCCTTCACCCGCAAGGAGCGCCTGCCAGACGGAAGGCCGACCAAGGGGTTCGCTCCCTTTGCGCCCGACCTGGCGGTTGAGGTGCTCTCTCCCGGCGAGGACTTCCTCGACCTGCCCCGCAAGGTGGCGGAGTACTTCGCCTCGGGGGCGCAGGCCGTCTGGCTGCTCGAGCCGCAGGCACAGCGGGTGACCGTCTACCACTCGCCGACCGAAACCAGCGACTACGGCCCGGAGGATGAGATTGACGGGGGCGACTTGCTGCCGGGGTTCCGCTGCCGGGTGGGGGAGTTGTTTGCGGTGGAGTAATGCCCGCCCGCGGGCAATGCCGGTGTCGAGGCCCCGGACCCCGCACGGGTCCGGGGCGCGCGCCAGGTCAGGATGGGGGACAGGATGGCTTTCCAGGAAGACCGATACGACAGGATGGAGTACCGCCGCTGTGGGAAGAGCGGCCTGCTGCTCCCGGCCTTTTCGCTCGGGTGCTGGCACAACTTCGGCGACCGCGCCGACCAGACTGAGGCCCGCCGGATGCTCATCCGGGCCTTCGACCTGGGCGTGACCCACTTCGACCTGGCCAACAACTACGGCCCGCCGCCCGGCAGCGCCGAGGCCAACGTGGGTCGGATCCTGAAGCAGGATTTCGCGTCCCACCGCGACGAGCTGATCCTCTCCTCCAAGGCGGGCTACCGCATGTGGCCCGGACCCTACGGGGAGTGGGGCTCCCGGAAGTACCTGGTGGCGAGCCTGGACCAGTCGCTCAAGCGTCTGGGCGTGGAGTACGTGGACATCTTCTACTCCCACCGGCCCGACCCGGAGACGCCGCTGGAGGAGACGATGGCGGCGCTCGACCAGGTCGTGCGCCAGGGGAAGGCGCTCTACGCCGGGATCAGCTCCTACCGCGGCGCGGCCATCTGCGAGTCGCAGAAGATCATGGCGGCGCTCGGCACGCCGGTGACCATCCACCAGCCGCGTTACTCCATGCTGGACCGCTGGGTCGAGAAGGACCTGCTGGAGCACACCGGGCGCCTCGGGATCGGCGTGATCGCCTTCTGTCCGCTGGCCCAGGGCTTGCTCACGAGCCGCTACCTGGACAGCATCCCGGCCGACTCCCGAGCGGCGAACCCTGATGGTGCCCTGAGGGAGGCGGCGATCACCCCGGATCTCCAGGGGAAGCTGCGCAAGCTCAACGACATCTCGAAGGCGCGCGGGCAATCGCTCGCTCAGATGGCGCTCACCTGGGTGCTGCGCGATCCCCGGGTCACCAGTGCGCTCATTGGCGCCAGCCGTGTCTCGCAGATCGAGGAGAACGTTGCGGCGCTGGGCGCGGCGGCATTCACCGCCGAGGAGCTGTCCCGGATTGACGACGTGCTCGCGGCGTGAGCCGCCGTCTCGGGAGCGCGGTCGAAGGTGCGCGAAGGCGCCGCTCGTTGGATGGTCGGATGAAACCCGTCTCGAGAGTGCTCTTCTTCCTCGCGCTGGTCACGGGCACGCCCGTGGGCGGGGCATCCATCCGGGGAGTCGTCTCTCAGCCCGACGCCAGGCCGCTGGCGGGGGCAAGCGTCGCTCTCCTCGCCGGTTCCGCGCCTCCCAAGGTAGTGACCTCGGGCCGGCGTGGGGACTACGAGATCGCCGGCGTGCCCCCGGGGGCGTACGTCCTGGTCGCGCGCAAGAAGGGCTTCCGGCCGCGGCAAGTGGCAGCCCGCGTGGAAGACGCCGCCGGTGTTGTGCTGCTTGATCTTCAGCTCGAGGCGATGGCGCTGCCGCCGGGGTCGGCGACCTGTATCGTGATCGGCGGCGACGGCCAGACGCCCATCGTCGGTGCCCGCGCCGAGTTGAAGCAGGAGGTTTGGTCCTATCCCGCAGGCCACCTGATCCCGCTCCCGATCCCCGGGTTCCCCAGCCGCCAGCGCTCCTTCCAGCCGAGGACCACCGCGACCAGCGATGGCGATGGCTGCTTCTCATTCACCGACCTGCCGCCCGGGCGTTACTCCCTCTCCCTGGCGGCGCCGGGGCATGGCGGACAGCCCGACCACGTCTTCCGCGTGCCTTCCGGGCGCGTGGGCGTTGCACTCACCATCACGCTGCTGTCTGCCGGCGGCATCGAGGGGTCCGTCGCGCGGCCGGACGGCACTCCCCTGGCGCAGGCGGAGGTATCGTATTGGAGTCCGCTGCCGTGGCAGGTGAAGGTCACCACTCGATCCACTCGCACCGGCGACGACGGGTGCTTCCGCCTGCCGGAGCTGACTGCCGGCGCCTACTCCTTGCAGATCCGGGCGCCGGATTACACACTGGGCCAGATCCAGAACGTCAGCGTGCGCGCGGGTGAGAAGACGACGGTGCCGGTGTTCCGCATGGAGCCGGGCATCACCCTCCACGGGCGGGCACTGAGGCCCGATGGCTCGCTCGCCGCCGGGGCCGTGATCCAGTCCGTGCAGAACCCTCCCGTCACCCCCGCCGTGGCCCAGGTGCAAGAAGCGGCCGCCGGGCCGGACGGCACGTTCGAGCTGCGCGGGCTCGAGGCGGGCAAAGCCTTCATTCAGGCGACCATGGAGGGGCTGGGTCCGGGTGAGGCACTGGTCTCCTTGCCCGAGCAGGCGGATGCGCCCCTGGACCTGCCGTTGTGGCGGCTCCTCACGGTGCGCGGCACCGTGCGCGACCCGAGCGGCCAACCGATCTGCGGGGCGGGGGTCTCCTGGAAACGAACGCCGCCCGGCTTCCGTCTCGACCTGATCGGCGCCTGCCTCACGAACGCGCGTGGCGAATACTGCCTCGACCGCGTCAGCGGGGCCACGGTGACGCTGAGGGCCGGCCTGAGCGGTTACAGGGAGACATTGGTAACCCGCGACCTCACGGGCGAGACCGGCGAGATAACCGTTGACCTGACGATGGTCCGCGGGCGCTGACCCACGCCGTCGGTTCGGCCCCGGCGGGAGCGGTGCGGCGGTACCGGGCGCGAGGCACCGTGCCTCCGACCACGGTTGCACACCCCTCGCCGCCGCGCATCCGACTTTCAGCCCGAGCGTTCGCGTGCCCGGCGGTTGATGATCTTTGAAGAATAACAGGGGTGTTTGGCCGCGCATGGTAGCCCCGCGGCGCCTACTACGGTGCCGCCGGGCAGACACCCCATCATTTCCTCAAAGTTCATAAACCGCGGGCAACAAGCACACAAGGTCCGCCTTCGCGGACCGGGAATCGGAGTCGGCGCAGGCAGCCTTGGCCGACGGGGAATCGGAGTCGGCGCAGGCCGACTTCGCGCCGTGGTCGCCCGCGACCTCGGTCGCCGGGATCCCGCTGCAAGATCAGGAGAGCCGGCCCCAGACGCCGGTGTGCGCTCCGACCAGCCAGGCGGCCGCCAACACCGAGAGGAGCCACGTGAGAACCGTGAAAGAGTGCGGCGATGAGAGGATGCGCAAGCGCGAAGAGGGCAGCCTTCGGACGTGGGCCGCGAGCGACGCCACCACGGCTGCCACAGTTGTGAGGATCGAGACGCCCGCCAGCCCGGCCCAGAAGCCGGAGAGGTGCTGCACAATGCCACTGAGGTGCGTGTCGGTGGCGCGCGCCAGGCGCGGCGAGAGGCGATCCAGCCGGCGCCGCACCTCTGCGTCCATCCGTGGGCTGCCAAGGCGCGCGGAGACCGTGCCGACCAGGTTCGGGGCCGCGCGATCCAGCCACACGAGCCAGAACCCGTCTCTCTTCACATCGATCCCGACCACGCTGAACGTAGCGAGGCAGAGGAGCGCCGGGATCCCCCAGGTGAGGAGCACGGTACGCCAGGCGACTTGCACCCGCCTGCCGTCAGCCGAGGCTCCCTGCGCGCACGTGCGCAGGGCCACCAACGTGGATGCCCAGGCCAGCAGCCATGCGGAGAGGGCGGCGATGCCCACCTCCAGGCCCGCCGCGTAGAACGTCACGAAGAGCGCCGGGATGCCGCAGAGGACGAGCGCCTGCCATGTCGCCCGCAATCGGGCCAGGTACACGATCCACCTCCTGCCGGGCAAGACGCGCTCCTCGACCATCGCTGCGCGCCGCCGCCGGGGGTGAGAGCGCGCTGGCAAGAGCGAGGCCGATGTCACCTCCCCTACGCGCTTGGTTTGCCGCCGAAGGACCCGGTTCCTTCTTCCTGGTTCACCGGTTCACCGGCCAACGGTGGCGCTCCTGGCTGTTGGCGGACTGGCCGGCCCCTGATCGCTGCTGGCGTGGCGGCCGTCCCGGTCCCAGGCCGGCGCGACCCGTATTCGGTGAACACTGATGCGGCACTCTCCTTGGATGCCCAGCCGGATCGCCCAGCGGTGTCGGTTTGTGTTAAGAGTGCGGGGAAGCCGGAGAGGGCAATCTGACACGTCTCTCCCAAAATAGTACGATTGTGTGGTAGGGACCCGGGGCTTCTTGCCGAAGAGGGACC
>JACQGM010000157.1 GCA_016199585.1 Armatimonadota bacterium | reverse complement strand
GTCGCAGCAGGCTGCCGTCGCTGTCATGCTGAGGGTCCGACCCGAAGCATCTCCGCCGGGGGTGCAGCGACGGGTTGGAAGCGGCGGTGGCCGTCCGGGCGGAGATCCCTCGCCTCGGCGGCTCAGGATGACAGGATCGTAGGGTTGAGGAAGAAGGCCGGGGCAGCGGGCGCGCGACGGGGGCGCCCGGCGAGAGAGTGGATGCGTGTGAGGTACACGATGCGAACATACACCAACTGGGGACGGGGGGCCGCCCGCACCGCGGGCGGCCTTTGGGGCCGGCGCGCGGCGGCGTGTCTGGGCCTCCTGGCGGCGGCGCTGGGCCTGGCCGGGCCGGCGCGGGGGCAGGCGACGAGCGCCGTTGAGTTCTTCACGGACCCGGGTCTCACCCAGGCGTGGTCACGGGTGGATACCGACAACTCGACGACGCCCCCGACGCCGATACCGCTGGTGGAATGGGGCGAGACGGTCTGGATCCGCGCCACCCATCCGAACTTTCAGTTCCCTCAGGCCGGCCCACCCCCCGTCACACCGGACCCGCCCGACTTGCGCTTCCAGCGGGTGGACCCGAGCGTGGCGGCCATCCCCGGCGCGGTGGCCCCCACCGCCTTCGGCTTCCAACTCAGGGCCGCGGCCCATACCGCCGGCGAGACGTTCTACCGTGTGGGCGTGGACATGGGGGTGCGGCTGGACAACGGCAACTGGCAGGTCGGCGTGCCCCAGCGCTCGCGCACCGACAACGGCACTCCCCCGCAGACGCACCAGAGTGAGCAGGCTTACGCGGGCAGCGAGTCCATCAAGGCGCTGAACGAGGACTCCGCGGGCACTCCCGTCGCCCTGAACGTGCAGCCGAACCGCCTGGTGCTCACGCCCGGTGAGTGGATCGTCTGGGCGAAGCAGGGCGCGGACTCTACCACTCCGCTCCGCATCCGCATCCTGCATCCCCTCACCGTGATGCAGTACGATCCGTACAACGTGCGCCCGCCGTTCAATACCAATCCCCCGCCGCTCGCGGACGACATCCGCCGCTTCAGCACTCCGTGGCCGGACGACGCGGCGGGCGGCGCGCTCTACAACGACCCGGAGTCCAACGACGCCAACGGCAACCCGACATGGACGCCGCTGGATCCCGCGCTCGGCGCACCCGTGGCGGGTCGGCGGGTGCTCTACGGCAACCTGTCCGTCTATCTGCCCGCCGATCCGCTCCGCGTCACGGCGCTCTCTCTCGGCGAGGTGGAGCACGGGCGCATCTCCCCGCCCTTCCTCTTCGGCATCGCGGATCGCAGCCGCCTGGCGCAGGTGCCGAACCTGCCGCCCAGCGTGCGCGTCGGCGCGCGCATGGCCCACGGCAACATGAACCCGGCGATCAACCCGCTGCAGACGGCGCCCGTGGAAGTGCCCTTTCAGCCGCCCACCAACTGGGTCCTGCCGGACCCGCTCACACCCGGGAGCCTGATACCGGGGTTCTTCGACATGGTGGAGTATCCTCCCATCCTGAAGGACCGCCTCGGGTTCCAGAAGTACGGCACGGGCGAGAACCCGGAGACGCCCGCGCAAAGCATCGGGTCACTGCTCCAGTTGCGCACGCCGCCACCCGCCGCCGGGGCGCCGCCCGACCGCGTCAACCCGGACCTCTTCATGGCCCAGGTGAACGTGCTGCGCTACCAGCCCGACACGATCTACGCCACCGGCTGGCTGGCCGCGCACAGGAACAACGTGCCGACCTTCGACGTGACCGTGCCGGAGTCCGACCCCGTGAAGGTGTGGGTGGATGTGGACGGGAACGGGAGGCTGAATCGGGTGGGCTTCCAGGCCGATCTGGACGGCGACTTGAACCCCGAGCAATACGTCTTCAACGAGGATGGAAGGAACCCGGCGCGCGCCACCCCCTGGTACCCGCGCGACGGCAGCGGTCTCTCCTGCTCCCCGCTGGCGGCCTACGAGGTGCTCTCCGACTACGCCGAGCCCTACCGCGAGTTCAACCTGATGGTGCGCGTGCCCACCGACCTCCAGCTCGCCGTCTCGCAGGCGCTACTCGACCTGGGGAAGCACCCGCACAACACGGTGCGCTCCGGCGGCCCGACCGACCTGCCGGCGGTGCGCCCCTTCACGGTGGTCAACAATGGGAACGTCAACCTCCTCAACCTCCGGGTTGCCCACGAGTATCAGGTGCAGGGCGAGGCCGCCCGGCGCCCGGTGAACCTGTACGCGCCGAACGTGGAGAGCGACCCGCAGCGGCGCGCGCCCGACTGGGAGTTGAAAGGCATCCGCATCCCGCCCACCGAGAACGTGAGCGGCAACGTTCGCAAGCACATCCTTTGGTCCTTCGACGATCCGGTCGCCGCGGACGAGCCGGCCCAGTGGGAGGAGATCCCGGGCGGGCCGTTCATCGCCGGCCGGCTGCTGAAGGCCCGCGCCGGCGCGCTCCTCCCCACCTCCGCCGCCGGCAGGGAGGATCCGAATCCGAACTTCGCCGGCCAGTTGCGCGGGCCGCGCCTCGGCGTGATCAGCCCCTTCGGGGCGCCCGTGGGCACCTACGCCAACCAGTTCGTCGTCTACGAGGACATGCCGCTCGGCGGCTCCTATGACAAGGTGCTGGACTGTATCCCCGCCACTCCCGGGCAGCCCGGCTTCGACTACCGCCCGCTCGAGCCGGTATCGCAGTCGGCGTTCACCGTGAAGCTCACGGTCACCGACCGGCAGCTCACGGAGGAGCCGGGGGGCTACGGCATTGACCGGCCGTTGGTGGGGCGGCGCAACGGGAACAACCCCCGAGCGGACACGTTCCTGCGCTGGCCCGGTCGCGGCTCCCAGCGCGTGCCCGCCCAGGACTCGCAGCCGACGGCGGTCCGCTTCGCGGACGCGAGCCGCGCGCGTCACCTCGCCGTCATCTGGTCCAGCAACCGCCCGGACCAGGCCGGCCGCAGCCCCCAGCCGCCGGGCAACGATGGGCAGCAGAGCTGGTATCTCTACGGCAGCCGCACGGTTGAGGACACTCAGTACTGGCCCTTCTGGCTCGGCTACAACGTCACCGCGCCGGACCTGACCGCGCAGCCCGCGCCCAACCCGCCGGAGTTCCGGCTGCCGGAGAACACTTCGCTCTTCGGTGGGTTCCTCGGGGCGCTGGGCGGCGCCACGCTCGTCGCCGAGCGCTATGTCACCCCCTCGGTGGCGCAGAGCATGGCGTGGGACAACAACCGGGCCGGACGTGTTCCCGACTCGTCTCTGCCCTCCTACCTCTTCTTCCAGGGGATCGCGCACGCCAGCGTCGGCGCGGGCACTCGCCAGTTGTCGCGCCTCTACTCCTTGCCGCTGGACGCCAACCTGCTGCCGTCGGGCAACCCCGTCGCCATCGGCCCGGAGCAGTCCACCCTGGTGAAGCACGGTCTGCGGGGGCTGAGTTATCGCGCCATCAGCGACAACCGCCGCACCCTCTGGGCGTTCTGGTACGGCGGCGTCGAGAACCAGTGGCAGGCGTTCTTCAGCAAGAACGACCAGGACCCGAGCCGCGAGACCGCCTGGAGCGACGAGCAGCGCCTCCCGATCTTCGGCGACTTCACCTCGATCCAGGACCCGCACCCGATGCTGTGGACCGGCACCTACACCACGCCGCTGCGCGGCACCCCGGACCTCTCGGCGCGCGACATGGTGGACGTGCTCTTCGCCGGTGTCTCGAAATACCGCCGCAACTCCGACATCTACATGGTGCGTCTGGACCCGAACCTGCTCGGCGGCGGCCGCCGCTCCTACTTCGCGAAGCAGGCGTTCGCCCCGGTGCGCCAGGAGGTGCTGGACAACAGCAAGAACCGCGTCTACTACTCGGATCACCTGGAATGGGTGACACGACCGAACTCCTACTCGGTGGGGAACCAGGCGATCCCGGTCTTCCCGCGCATCTATCGGAAGCAGCCGGGCCAGAACCCGCAGGCGCTCACGCCCGACCCGACGGATGCTCAGGCGATGCGCGCCTGGGTGTTCAACATGCGGGATTACTCCTATACCTGCCGCTTCAGCTTCCCCTCCACCGCCCACACGGAGAACACGGACCTGACGGACAGCGACCCGTTCAGCGAGGTGACCATCTACCCGCTGGCGGGCACGGTTCACTTCTCCAAGCCGATGGACAGCGGCGACGTGATCCTGGCGGACTACGTGCCGTCGGTGTTGTGCGTGGCCGGGTCGCCGCAGATGGAGGGCTCGCCGTGCGCCTTCGTGGATACGCGCCTGGGGCCTTCGCAGAGTCCCACCGGCGCGGTGCAGGACCCGGCAACCGGCCGGTACTACTTCCCGCGCACTTACGCCCCGCGCCACCGGCTCTGGGTCTTCTACACGCGCATCGCGCCGCAGGTCTCGAACCCGACGGTGTGGCACAAGACGATGCGCCTGATGGTGAAGCTGCCGGTGACGATCAACGCCAGCCAGGGGAACATCGTCGTTCGCGACGAGTTCGGGCGCTCGATCACCCAGTTCACCATTGACCAGGACCGGGGCATCCTCTTCTTCCCGACCTACCAGACGGCCAACCCGCAGATGAGCCTGGAAGGCCGGAAGATCGAGGTGGACGTCAACGGCACCACCTTGCAGGACCTGTACATCCGCTGGCAGACCGAGACGCCCGACGCACCGCTGCCGATTGAGCAGGTGGTGAATGAGGGGAAGGTCTGGGCCATGCCCGACATCCCCGATCCCCAGGTGGATCAGGCGTTCCGTCAGGCCGTCGCCGCCAATCCGAGCAATCCGAACGCCGCCGCGCTGAGCGCCTACCTGAATGACCCGGGGAGCTGGCGCGTGTGGCTCTTCTGGTCGTCCGCGCGCCCCAAGGCACTTGCCTACGACCTGAACTCGGGCGATGCCGCCGAGCACGCCTACGACACCGACCTGCGCTACATGACCATCGCGCCGCGGCTGGATTTCGTGCCGACGATCCCGCCGCAGTAGGGGAGGAAGGGGGGACCGGAGGCTGGCCGGGATGGGTCCCGCCCCGGCCTTTGGCCTCTCGTTGTGCGGCGCGGCCTCCTGAAGCACCGGCGCGGCACACCCGTGCCGCCGCGCCCGTTCCTCTCCACGGATGCCCTCGGGAAGTGGCGCACGTGCGCGCGCCTCGCCGGCGCGGCCGGCGCCAGCCGCCGCCTGCTATGGACAACGGGCGCCATTTCCGCTATACTCTACGTGGTCTTCTCCGGCGGCGCGGCCGACGCCGCCCCGTGAAAGGTCCTTATTGTGAGCAAGTCAACGCAGGATCCGCTTCCCTGCGAGGCACTCCGGGGCGGGAGGATTGCCGACGCGCACGCGTCTCCCGGCCCCGGCCCTGAGGCGCCTCCCGACCTGCCCGAGCGCCGGCGGTTCGGACGCGATCTGACCCAGGGGAGCGTTCCGGCGCACCTGATCGCCTTCTCCCTGCCGATGCTGGCCGGCAACGTGATTCAGAACGCCTACAACATCATCAACTCCATGTGGGTGGGGAAGTTCCTCGGCGCGCGCGAGTTGGCTGCGACCACCGTCAGCCGCCCCGTCATCTTCATGCTGATTGCGGCGGCAGGCGGACTGACGATGGCCAGCGGCATCCTGGTGGCGCAGTACTCCGGCGCCCGCAACTGGGAGCACCTTCGCCGGGTGGTGCAGACTTCGGTGACCCTGGTCGGCGCCATCAGCCTCGCCATTGTGCCCCTGGGCGTGTGGCTGGCGCCGCTGATCCTTTCCCACCTCAGGGTGGCGCCGGGCGCCTACGCTCTGGCGGTCAGCTATCTGCGCGTCTTCCTCATGACGATTCCTCCCAGCTTCGGAGTCTTCCTGATCATGTCCATGATGCGGGGGATGGGCGACTCGAAGACGCCGCTCTACTTCCAGGGATCGGCGCTGGCGCTCACCGCCATCCTGACGCCCATCTTGATGTTCGGGTGGCTCGGCTTCCCCCGCCTCGGTCTCAACGGCACGGCATGGGCCAGCGTGGTGATGCAGGCAGCCAACGTGGCGGCGATGTTCGTCTACCTCCGCCGCAAGGACCACATCCTGGCGATGGATTGGCGCCACCTGGGGATTCACTGGCCGACCGCCTGGCTTACCATCAAGATCGGTCTCCCGTCAGCCATCCAGCACTCGCTGATGTCGCTGGGGATGCTGGTGGTGCTCCGGTTTGTGAATGCCTTCGGCCAGAACGCGACGGCGGCGATCGGCGCGGCGATGCCGATCGACCAGTTGGCGTTCATGCCCTCGATGACCATCGGCATGGCCGTCTCGACGCTGGTGGGGCAGAACATCGGTGCGCGGAAGCTTGAACGTGTGCGTGAGACCTTCTCCTGGTCGGCGCTCATCGCCGGAGGGATCGGCCTGCTGGTTTCGCTCGTCGCCATGTCAGCCCCCGGGCTGCTGCTGCGCGCCTTCCTGAACGATGCGGAGGCGATTCGGATCGGGGTCGGCTATCTGCGCATCGTCAGCGTCTCTTACGTTCTTCTGGCGCTGGTCTGCGTCGGCAATGGCGTGCTGAACGGCGCCGGCCACACCTTCATCACCACCTTCATCACCCTGATCTCGCTGTGGGTGGTGCGCGTGCCGCTGACGGCCTACCTTTCCGGCCACATGCACCGCGTGGAGGGGATTTGGTGGGCGATGGTGCTGAGCACGGTCCTCTCCGCAGCGTGCAGCCTCGGGTGTTACCGGGCCGGGATCTGGAAGCGTCCGGTGGTGCGGCACGCGCCCGTCAAGCTGGAGGATGCGCCGTGAGCAGCCGACGCACGGTCGCCGGGGATCCCCTGGGATGCGCTCCGCCGTTCGGCAGCGGGCCGCTCTCGGCCTCTCGACATGGCCGTGGGCCCTGCGGCCCCCTTCCGGGAGATGAACATGCGTGACGTTGCGATACTGCGGCGCGCCGTTGCCCGCGCGCTGCCCACGGCTGCTGCCATTCGGCACGACATCCATCGGAATCCTGAGACCGCCAACGAGGAGCACCGCACGTCCGCGCTCGTGCGCGAGCGCCTGGAGCAGATCGGCGTGGCGGCGCACCCGGTGGCGGGAACGGGAGTCCGCGGCGTCATCCGCGGGGCTAGGCCCGGGGGGACCATCGCCCTTCGCGCGGACATGGACGCGCTCCCGATGCAGGAGACCTCCGGCGTGCCCCATGCCTCGGAAGTGCCGGGGAAGATGCACGCCTGCGGCCACGACGGGCACACCGCCTGCCTGCTCGGCGCCGCGGAGGCGCTCGCGGGGATGCGCGAGGCGCTGGCGGGCACGGTGAAGCTCCTCTTCCAGCCGGCCGAGGAGGGTGGCGGCGGCGCCGCGCGGATGATAGACGGGGGCGTGCTCACCGACCCTACGGTGGACATGATCCTCGCCCTGCACGCCTGGCCGGAGCTGGATGCCGGCGAGATCGGCCTGCGCGCGGGGCCGGTGCTCGCCTCGACGGATGGCTTCCGGGTCACCATCCAGGGAAGAAGCGGCCACGGGGCCCACCCGGACCAGTGTGTAGACCCGATCCTGGTTGCGGCGCGGGTCGTGGAGGCGATCCAGGGCATCGTCAGCCGGGAGCTGGACCCCCTGGAGCCGGCCGTCGTCACCGTCGGCGGCATCCACGGGGGCACGGCGTCCAACATCATCCCCGACACGGTGACGCTGCGCGGCACGGTGCGAACGCTCAGCCCGGCCACCCGGGCGCAGGCGCGCGAGGCGTTCCTGCGGATCGTGCGCGGCGTGGCGGAAGCCCACCGGGCGACCGCCGACATCGGCTACAGCGAGGGCCTGCCGGTCACGGTCAACGATGAGCGCGCCGTGGCTCTCCTGCGCTCTGTCGGCGAGGATCTGCTGGGGCGCGACGCGGTGACCGAGATGCGCCGCCCCAGCCTGGGGGGAGAGGACTTCAGCCTCTACCTGGCCCGGGTGCCCGGCGCCATCTTCCGGCTCGGCACGGGTCCCGGTCGCCCGGCCCTGCACTCCTCCGGCTTCGACTTCAACGACGACGCCCTGGAAACCGGAATCCTGATGCTCGCGGGAGCGGCGCTGAAGTTCCTGGCGTCCGGCCCGGAGTGATCCGCCGGGCTCTCCGGTTCGGTTGAGCGCGCCCCGGTTGAACGGGCGCGGTCAGAGACCCATCGCCTCCAGGCTCTCAGCATGCAGCAGACGCTTCGCCAACACGTCCAGCGCCTCCGTATCCTCCAGTGCGCGCACATGCTGCGACACGTGCTCCGGCAGCGGCCCGAATCTCTCCTCCAGGAGCATCAACAGCAACTGCTGCCGAGCGATCCGCGCGCCGCGGGCCTCGCCGCGGGCCTTGCCGCGGGCCTCGCCGCGGGCCTCGCCGCGGGCCTCACCGATGGCTTCCCCAAGGGCCTTCCCGAGGGCCTTGCCCTCCTCGATTGCCGTCTGGACCGCCGACTGCCCATATGCCTTCGCCATCGCCATTACCTCCTCCCGAGCTGCCAGCGGACGCACGTCCGCCATCTGCCGAACCAATTCCTCCGCTTCGTCCTTTCCGCGCCGGTGGTACAGCAGCAAGATCAGGAAGACGAGCGCCTTCTCGAATGACACCGGGTCGGTGCTCTCAAGCCCTCCCAGGCGCCGCATCGCATCCGCCACCGTGCCTGCCAGTTGCTCCAGCGGCGAGTCCTCCTCTTGCAGCACGCGCAGCACCCACGCGAACGGATGGTCGCTCGCCACGAGCGCCTCGGGCGGGGTCCCTTTCACGTCCAGGGGCAGCACCCCGAACTGCGGCTGGAATCGCTCCAGACCGGAGGGTACGTCCATGAATGACGTCATGGGCGCCGTGATCTCCCACGGCGTCTCGCCGGTGTAGATGACCACCGGGAGGATCGGGAGGTAGCGGCGTTCACTCGCCGGCACGCGCCGGCTGTCGAACTCCTGCCGCTGCCGGTTCCACAAGCCGGCCATCCCGTAGAGGAGCCGGAAGCGAATCTCCACGTCCGGCTCGGACTGGTGCTCCAGAAGCAGGTAGATCCAGACCTCCCGAGGCGCGTCCTCCGAGGGCTGCCGGTAAGGGAGGCGCAGGACCAGATCAGTCTCCCGCTTCCGCAGACTCCGCGCCACGAACGAGACGGGCTCGCACACCATCCGGTCGAAGTCCATGTGCTCGCAGAGGTCGGCCGCCAGGATGCACAGAAGGCCGCGGGCGTTCTCCGGCGCCTGAAGCATCGCCTGCACGCCCCGGTCCTCGAAGTTGCGGATGACAGGCAGCCATTCCGCCGGGATACGCATTGACTTCCTCCCAGTGAATCATACCGCGTCCCGCACGAACCGTCAACACCCCCGGGGCGGCCGGGCGCCCGGCGCAGCCGGGTCAGAGGCGTGTCCGGTGGTAGCCCACCAGCAGGTCGGTCACGGCGTCGTAACTCTGCACGCCGCCGGGAACGCGGTTGGCGCGCAGGTAGGCGTCATTGACGCGATTGGAGACGCGCTGCACTGGACCGCGGTAGCGCTGCCAGAACCGGTAGAACGCGCCGAAGTCGGCGGCGGGTCGGCCGGCGAGGATGCGGCGGAACTCGGCGTGGGCGTCCGGATCCACGCGCCGGAGGGCGCGAAGCGCATACCCGGCGGCGCTGAGGTAGCCGCAGTAGCGCAGATAGGGATCCGGGGATGCCCGCAGGGCCAGGAAGGCGGCGAAGTTGGCTTCGTTCTCCGGGCCGATGCCGCGTTGGTGTGCCTTCTCGTGGGCGATGGCGAAGACCAACTCGGCGTCCGGGAGCAGGCGGTTGTAGTTCGGCTCGCCCGTGAAGGGGATGTAGATGCCCGAGAGTCCCAGGCGCGAGAGCACGCCGGAGAGGAAGACCGGCTTGGCCGGCCCCAACGGCGCGCGCACGTGCTCGCCCATCTCCGGTGTCTGCGCGAATGCCTCCTCGATGCGCGCGTGCAGCGCCTCGGGCGGGTAGGGGAGGGTGGTGGGCCGGTCGGCCTCCCCGGGGGGCGCCAAGCGGGCCGCCTCGGTCGCCAGCCAGCGCGCCGCGCTCGCCAGCTCCGCCGCGGTGCCGCCAGTGGCCATGCCGAGGCGCCGGGCCATCGGCGCGCGGCGATAGGTGAGACCCCAGAGGAGCGAGAAGGCAAAGGCAACATACCCGGCGGCGGAGAGGAGCGTCAGCAGGCCGCGCCACAGGCGGCGCACCCGGTTCCCCGAGCGCCACAGGGCTCGCAAGATCGCCGCAACGCCTCCAACCAGGAGAGCGACCGCCAGCACCTCCGCCAGCGAGAACCGGGCGCGCACATTGATAGCTGACAGGAACCGGACTTCGTAGGGATAGACGTGCGGAACGAACCAACGCTCCACCCAGTCCGGCGGCGCCCACCGCTGGGCCGCGGCCGCCGCTCCCAGCAGTGCCCAACCGAGGCGACGCGGGCGAGCATCGGGTTTGAGCGGTGCCGCAGCGGGAAGATCCCCGTGGGAGGTGAGAAGCATGTCTGTCCTTGCATGGATCATCGTAGGCCTGATCGCCGGTCTAATCGCGCGGGCGCTGGTTCCGGGTGAGGAGCCGGGGGGCCTGTTGACGGACCTGGTCGTCGGCATCCTGGGAGCGATCATCGGTGGCTGGGTCTTCTCCGCTTTCGGAGCCGCCCCTGCCACCGGACTGAATCTCTGGAGCATCCTGGTGGCGATTGTCGGCGCCGTGGTACTCCTGTTCATCTACCACGCCGTCGCCGGACGGAGCGCCCGGATGTAACCGGCCTCGGGGTCAGAACAGCTCCGGCGCGGTGAGGGCCAGGTAGCTGTTCAGCGTGCCGCCGCGCGTCAGGCCGTGGGCTACGTCGAGCCGCACGACCATCGGGATGCTTCCCGCAGCCACCAGCGGCGCGCGGAGGCCGGCCCCGATGCCGGCTCGGGCGACCCACGTGCGGCCATCGAGGCGCACCAGGCCCGCATCGGCGAAGGCAGCGAGCTGGACGTGCTTCACCGTGCCGAGGCTCCCGGCAGGGAAGGCGCTCCCGGATAGGATCGGCAACCGCACCTCCGCGTTGGCGACGCCCAAGAGGTTGCCGGCGTTCGTCACCAGGTCGTAGCCGCGGACGCCCTCACCGGGCAGCCAGAGCCGGCGCTGCTCGGGGGGGCGGCCGCCGGTGGCGGCGGCATGGAGCCGCGAGGCGAAGGCTCCGGCCTCCCCGATGCCGCGGTAGCGGCTCCACGAGGCTCGGGCCGCCAGGTAGGCTCGCGTGCCCCCGAAGGCGCGCACCGCGTGCGTCGCGCTCAGTTGGAGGCGCTCGCCGGCCCTCGGGTCGAGCGGGTCGTCGCGCGTGTCGGCTCGGTAGGCCGCGCTGTAGGAGCGGATCTGGTCGCTGGCGGTGGGGAAGAGGTTGCTGCGCGCGGGCATCGCCCACAGCTTCTCCGCCGTCAGCGCCGCGATGGCGAGTTGGCCGGCACGGGCGCGGTAGAAAACGCCCGCCGTTCCGCCGGTGTGACCCTCGTAGAGGCCCGTCTCCAGATAGGGGAGCACGTCGTAGCGCGGCTGCACCTCGTGGAAGAGGTGCAGATCGAGGCCGAGGCGGGGCCCGAAGGCACGGTCGTTCTGATAGTCCAAATGGCCGCGGGGCTGGTGCTGAGTGACGGAGTAGCCGAGGCTGAGCGCGCCCCGGTCGTGCTCGCCCCGGAGCACGAGTGCCGGGCCCAGCACGTAATCATCGTGCGGATTGGATGCATAGTACGGCGCAAGGGCCAACCGGCCCGCCGACGCCGCGGTGGCGCAGAGCAATCCCGCCAGGGTCAGCAGCAAGAACGGTCTCATGTGTGGAACCTCCTCAAGCCAGTTTCCGCGTGGGAGGCCGAGTTCCTGCCGGTTGGCGTGCGCCGAGTCTGCGAGTATCCAGCCGCCAGACTCCGTGATCCCTTCGTGGGGATCAGGGCGGGATCTGCGCGCTGCAAAGGATCTCCGCTCCGAGCACGCCTGCAGTCCCCAACCACCCCTGCCAACCCCGGAATTTGCCATCCTGAGCCGCAGGCGAAGGATCTCCCCCGGACGACCACCACCGGTCCGGACCGGTGGAGAAAGCCTGGCCGAGATGCCTCGGCGCGGCGCCTCCCGGGAGATTACCCGCAGATGACCCGACAGTCTGGTCCATCCCGGTTTCCCATCGCCCTGGATGCACCCCTTTGCCCGCAGACCGCCCGGCGATGAATCGCCGGGCTGCGAAACAGCGCCCGATGAATCGGGCTTGGGAGATCGCCGGGCGTGCCCGGGCGACGCGCTGCCCAACACGCGAGAGAGGGTGGCCGGGATCGTTGCCCCGGCGCCGCCCGGGGGCAACTGTTCAGCATGACCGATGCGGGGCCCTCGAGCGCGGGGGGTGCAGGGCGGTCACCGGCGGATTGAAGGAATCGGCGCCGGTCGCCGTCTAATGAATCAGGAGCGCGCGCCAGGCACGGCCAGGCGTGCCGATCGCCCGCGCGCCGGGAGGCACCATGAGAGTTCTTACACTTGCCCTGCTCTTCACGTTGGCCGCTTCGGTGGCTCTGGCCGCCGAAGCCCCTGCGCCACCGACCGCACGCACCGTCACCGGGCGCCAGCAGGTCGGCCTCACCATCTACAACCAGGGATTCGCCCTGGTGAAGGACCAGCGCCGCCTGCACCTGGACCGGGGCCTCAACTGGCTCCGATTCGAAGACGTCGCCGCCGAGATCGACCCCACCACCGTTGCGTTCCGCTCGCTCACCGCGCCGCAGAGCGTCAGCGTGCGCGAGCAGAACTACCAGTACGACCTGATCACGCCCGCCAACATCCTCCAGAAGTCCATCGGCGAGCGCGTCCGCGTGCGCCGGTTCCTGGAGAATGGGGAGTCGCGTGTGATCGAGGGCACCCTCTTGTCGTCACCGCAGGGCGGGCTGGTGATCCAGGTGGACGACGGCGTGGTGCTCTCGCCGTCGGGGCAGATCGAAGTGCCCACGCTTCCGCCGGGCCTCATCACCCGACCGGCGCTCCTCTGGCAGCTTCAGGCCAGCCGCGCGGGCGATCACACCGGTGAGATCTCCTACCTGACGGGCGGCGTCTCGTGGGAGAGCGACTACGTCGCCCGCGTCCATCCTGATGATGCCCGGGTGGACTTGACCGGCTGGGTCACCTTGCGCAACACCTCCGGGGTAGACTACCCCGACGCAGAGGTGCGTGTGGTGGCCGGCGACGTGCGCCGCCTGGCCGCGTCGCCCGGCTCTCCGAGGCCGCCGGGCTACCCGCCGTCGTACGGCGGCTCTGCGGGCTATGCCGGACCAGGGCCGACGCGCACCACCCCCGGAGAGGAGGGTCTCTTCGAGTACCACCTCTAC
>JACQGM010000159.1 GCA_016199585.1 Armatimonadota bacterium | reverse complement strand
TCATCGGAGGAGCACTCCAGACCGTGAGGATCTCCTCGATGGCCCGGCCGATCGGCAGCGAGCGTCTGACCACGATGACGCCCGGCATGGCAGCGCCAGTGTTCAGGCGCGCATAGGCGAACGGGGGCATCGTCGCCGCATCGTGCGTCAGTACGACCCCCGACCGCGCGGCCCATTCCAGGATCTCCGGGTCCGGCGTCGCCAACAGATCCTCATCCTGAACCCGGACCAGATCCAGCCCCGGGCGGAGCCTCAGCAGCGCCGTGGTGATGCCGCCATCGAACGCCTCGTCGGTGAGGAAGCGCATCACGCGTCTCGCCGCAGAGCCGCGCGCCGGGCACGCACGCGTTCGCGCAGCGCGTCCTGGGGGAACCTCGCTTCCCACTCCCGCCGGATCTGGGCGTCCTGCGCTTCACGCGCGAGCAGGTAGGCATCCACCTCCGCCTGATGGCGCAGGTAGTAAGTGAGCGCGGCATACACATCGGCGAGCGCCACCGACGAGTAATTGAGGGCGATCTCCTCTGCCGTCAACCCCTCACGGAAGCTGTAGACCAGGTTCTCAAGGGGAACGCGGGTGGCCCCCACCCGTACGATGCCATGGTCGTCGGTGCGGAGTGGCGGACGCTCGGGCGTGTCGATGTCCAGCAGACCGGGCAACGTGCTCATACATCCTCCCTGGCGGTATTATACCACGGGCGGGGGGGAACGGGCCAGGCGCAGCGAACGTCGCTCGGGGCCTGCTCGCCACCCCCGCCCGGCTGCCTCGCAGTTCCCGTGCACGGCCCATAACCACCGGACTGGTCATCCTGAGGCGCCGAGCCGAAGGATCTCCGCCGTGAGTGCAAGCATCGGTGCCAACCTGTGGTGGACGCCGTGGGAGAGACCCTTCGCGTCGGCCGCTCAGGGTGACAGACTTGGGGGTGGGTGGCGCTGGATGGGCGCTTCCGGGGTGCCCAACCTTGCGCCGATTGCCGTGCCCCTGAGCGCGTCGAGCACGCCCGCGACGGGGCCGTCTGGGGGGATGCGATATCCTTGTTCATGGGTCTGGGTACAGCAGTTTCAGCATGTGCACTACGGCCTTCCGCAGGTCGCTGTAGTGGCGCTCCTCGATGAAGTAGGCGTGGGCAACGCGGTTCCTCACCCTCCTCACCTTGTGAAGTTCGTTGACGAGTGGCCAGCCGTCCACGAGTGTCGGCTTGGATTCCTCAGTGAGCACTGCACTGAGAGCGTGGATCTTCAGCTCGAACCCCTCGGGAATGCGGTCTCCTGGATAAAGGGCGCTGGCATCGTTGAGGACCTCCACCGCCAATGACGTATCTGGCACCAAGGGCAACTGGCACACAAGTACGCTGCGGGAGTAGGCGTAGCGAATGGTGGCAGGTGGATTGCCCTTCAACCGGGCGTCTGCGCCCCGTTTGAGTCGCTTCTGCAGTTCGTATTCAGCGAGTCCGCACAGCGGATACGCAGCGCACGCGTAGGCCCGGAAGTCGTCTCCCGTTACCTTGCGGCCAAGAACGTGGGCTGTCATCAGTAGTTGCTTGCTTCGACCATCGATCCTACGCCAAACCCGGCCCAACTCCATCTCCAGAGCAGTGGCGGCTGCTTCCGCCAACCGGCCGGTTGGAACCAGACTGTCAAGACAGGCGCGTCCCTCATCCTCATCTATCTGCCATCCCTCAACAATGCCGTACGGCAAGAGCGCGTGGCTGTCCCCCGGAGGGCGCTTGAACACCTTGCCCACGAGGCCCCTCGCCGGTCCCAGTCTGCGTACTGCCAGGGCATAGTGATTGCCGTCGAGATCCCTATTCCCAAGATAGTCGGGTTCGAGTTCCTGGACTTCCCTCGGGTCCACCATGACACCGAGATGCGGGTAGGACCGATGGGCCTGCAGCCTCCGCCTCGCCATCTCGGGCTTGACGACCTTGTACCACGCGAGCGGGTAGACAAGGCCCGTCATGAACAGGTTGTACATCAGCAGGATCCTGTGTCCGAACCCGGATGTCCATGACGTGCTGGAAGCGAATGCCGTTGCGGTCGTGCAACCTGCGATGGATGATACCAAAGCCGCCAGACGTGCCTCCGGCCGCCAAGTCCAGGGTGCGCCCCAGATCCGCTCCCTCGGGCGTAGCGATGTAGGCCCAGACTGTATTCTCTGCCATGGTGTAACTCCCATCCCATCAGGTCAGCAGCTACCCTATCCGACTGCAAGCGCCTGGCGTCACTGGAGAGTCGCGAGTGCAGCCGCCAAGAGACATGAGGCATGCGACTCCGCGGGGCCAAGCAACCTGTCGGCGGATGGATTCCAGGCGATCTTGTTGCAGAATGGGTAGTCCTCGATGGATGTCTGCTTCCAGCGAGGCCCAATCAGTTCGTCGGCAATCGGGGCACCATAGTTGAAGATCTGCAGCACAGTAGGGTGGTCAAGGCGGTCGGCCGCCGCCACGGGCGCGCGCACAGCATCCTTGTCGTGTTCGTACCGGAAGGGATCGATCAGCATGTAGACAAAGGGAGCGTGAGCCGACTCCACCAGTGCTGCCAGGTCCTTGCCCGAGAAGACAGGGCGGAACCGTACCGAGTCCACGCCCTCCTGGGCGAAGTCGCACTTCAGGAAGGCCAACTGCACCGGATCCTTCTCGCAGATGAGGAACCGTCGCTCGCGAAAGCCGGCCGTGGCGCCCGCGGCCAGCCCCGGCGAACAGAGGCACTTGCCGGTGGCGGCTTGCTCTGCTTCCTCGAACTGTGCGTAGAGGTCATCGGCACCACGGTGAGCGATGGGTCCGGCGTTCTTCGATAGCGGTGCCCGGAACGCGAACGCGTGGGTGTCCACATAGACCAGCGTCCGGGTGTCCTTGAAGCGCTCCGTGATGAGTTGCAGGGAGTCCACCAGCAGCCGATGCTTGGTCACGTCGCCCCGGTTGCCGACGTTCTTGAACTGGGGGTTACGCATGTCTTTCTCCGGCGCCGCCCTCACGCTGACTTCTTCCCGGCCCCCCGTCGCGGGACCGCCGACCGGCGGCGCTCAAGGTCCCGGCGCAGGCGACGCGGCCGCCGCGAGCGGGGAGTCCTCCTCCGAAGGGGCGGGGGCGCCATCCTCCGTGCCCGTGGGGGGCCACGCGTCCCAGGCGCGGCCGATGGCCCAGGTGACCAAGAGCGCGTTGAGGACGCAGCTCCCCGCCTCGGAGAGGAGCAGGTAGTGGCTCATCGGGCGGAGGGCGGCCATCGGGAGGAAGGCAACGGCCCGCCACCACCAGAAGGGCCACGCCGCGCGCCACGAGCCGCGCAGCGCGAGGATCCAGGCGATGAGGGCGAGCTGCGCCACGGCGGCCTGCCAGAATCCGACATCAATCCACGCCCATGCCCACTCACCCACGAAGCTCCACTGCCGCAGCACTTCGAGCGGCGGCAGGGCGTAGCGGAGCCAGCTCCAGACGCGCGCCAGGCTCGGGCGGATGCACGCGATCTCGTACGCGCTCAGGTGGGGGCCGAGGATCTCCCGGCGGATCACCCAGTAGCCGACCGCGACGGCGGCGATGGCGGCCACCATGGGCCACACGGGACCCGCGCCGCGGCGCCGGTGTTTCAGCGCGAGGATGGCCGCCAGCGGCATGAGGACGATCCCCTGCTCGTAGGCGCCCACGGAGAGCGCGGCGAGGAGCACGCTCCCCCAGGCGCAGAGGGACCGGCCCGTCTGCACGTGCCGCACCAGCAGCAGCAGCGAGGCGACGGCGAAGAGGGTGCAGAGCACCACGGTGCGCGCGGCGATCCACTGCAAGGCGCTGCGGGTGTCGGCGAGGTCGAAGAGCGCCACGTAGGCAACCACCCCGGCGGCCAGCGCGCACGCGGCCCACCGCCGCCCCGGGGGCGTGCGCCGCCGGCGGATCGCCGTTCCGACCAGCAGGAGCGTGGCCGCGCCCGCCAGATACCAGAACGACATCCCCCCGGGCGTCAATGCCCCGAGGTCAAGCCGCGCCTCGGCCAGGAACAGCCCGGCGGCCAGCGCGCCGGCCCCTCGCCCGCCGCCGACCGCCCGCGCCAGCAGGGACAGCAGCACGGCGGTCAGCAGCGCCAGGAGGGTGGACACCAGGCGGTAGCCGGGCGCCCAGTCGCCGAAGAGGGAGCGGTCGAGAGCGAAGGAGCACGCGGTCACGGGGCGGTAGAGCCGGTTGCCGAGGGGCCAGTCCTCCACGAACCATGCCGGGCAGCTCCACACCCCGCCGCGGGCATCGATCGCAGTGAGGATCTCCGGCATGTCCAGGTCGTTCGGCGTGCGGGGTCCCTCGAAGGCGAGCGCGAACCCGATCGGTGCCCAGAGGACGATGGGCAGCCAGTAGACCCATTCGGCGAATCGTGATCGGCGGCTCATGTCTGGAAGTGCCGGTATCCGGAAACGGGAAGAGGGGCGCGCGTCCCATCCGGGAGGCGCAGCCAGGCTCCGCCGGGGAGTATCTCGCCAATGTCGGTGGCCGTCGCGCCCGCGGCGGCGGTGGCGGCGCGCACGTCCTCCGCGCGCTGAGGAGCGACCGTCAGGAGAAGCTCGTAATCCTCGCCGCCCGTCAGCGCCAGGTCGAGCGGGTCGCGCCCGAGGACCCGGGCGGCGTCGCGGCACGCCGGTGAGATCGGGATGGCGGCGGCCGCCACTTCCGCGCCGACGCCGCTCTCCTCGCAGATGTGGCGCAGGTCGCCGGCCAGTCCGTCGCTGATGTCAATCATGGCGCTCACTCCCCCCGCCAGCGCCGCGGCGCGCGCCTCGGCCACGCGCGGCCAGGGGCGGCGGTGCGCCTCCAGGACGGCCGGGGGCACGCGGGCGGCTTCCGGGCCGGCGAGGAGCGCGGCGCAGCCGGCCGCCGAGTCGCCGAGCGTGCCGGTCACCAGGATGCGGTCGCCGGGGCGGGCGCCGGAGCGGGTCGCCATGCGCTCGGGCTCCACCTCGCCGAGGGCCGTCACCGAGAGAACCAGCCCGGAGGGAGATGACACCGTATCGCCCCCGGCGATGCGAACGCCGAAGCGCGCGGCGAGTTCCTGCATCCCGGCGTAGAGATCCAGGACGTACGATGGGTCGGTGCGCTCGTCCAGGGCGATGCAGACGAGGGCGAAGCGGGGCTCGGCCGCCATCGCCGCGCAGTCGCTCAGATTGACGGCAAGGGCTTTCCACCCCAGGTCACGGGCGCTCATCCAGTCGCGCCGGAAGTGGACCTCCTCCACCAGCATGTCGGCGGTCGCCACCGAGAGGCGGTCCGGGCGGGGCTGGAACGCGGCCGCGTCGTCGCCCACGCCGAGGACGACGCCGGATGCATCCCCCGCGCGCCCGCCGATGATCCCCGCCAGGCGCGCGATCAACCCGAACTCGCCGATGTCTGCCAGCCGCACGCGATGGATCCCTTCCGAAGCTCTCCGATGGATACCTCGTGGTAAGTTTCCGCGTCGGGGAGAGGGATCCTTCCGCGCGCCCGGTCGGTCCTGGGTGGTGGATCCCTCGGATGGGGAGCCGGGGAACGGCGCGTGGGCAGGTTCGCGCCGCGCCGGCGTCGAAACTGGCGGTGGTGCCCACCGGCGAGGTGTTCGCCCTCTCCGGTGCGTTCCGCGGTGAAGGGAGAGTCCTGGAAGTGAAGCGACGAGCAAAGCTCCTGTTGTTCCTGTTGCTGCTGGCGCTGCCCGCGTCTCTGAGCGCGGCGCCCGCGCTGCACGTCGGCCCGTACCTGCAGAGTCTCGACCGTGACGCCGTCACCGTCGTCTGGGAGACCACCGAGGCGGTCGCCGGGGAAGTGGAGGCGACGGCGGCGGGAGAGGCGCCGCGGCGCGCCGCCGACCCCGAGGCTGCCACCTTCCACGAGCTGCGCCTCACCGGCCTGGCTCCCGGCACCCGCTATGCCTACCGCGTGCGCTGGCCCGGCTACGCCTCCGATGCCTACTCCTTCCGCACGGCGCCGCCCGCCGGCACGCGCCGCTTCCGCCTGGCCGTCTACGGTGACAGCCGCACCGGCGTTGAGGCCCACGCCGACATCGCCGCGCACATCCTCGCCGACCAGCCCGATCTCGTCCTTCACACCGGCGACCTGGTCGGCGACGGCACGAAGCTCGAACAGTGGAAGCCCCAGCTCTTCGATCCGGCGGCCGCCCTGATGCGCTCGGTGTGCCTCTTCCCGGTGCTCGGCAACCACGAGCGGAACTCGCCGCACTACTACCGCTACTTCTCCCTGCCCGGCAACGAGGCCTGGTATGCCTTCGACCACGCGAACGCGCGCTTCCTCGCCCTCGACGCCCAGCAGCCCTGCGAGCCGGGAAGCGATCAGTACGAGTGGCTGCTGAAGGAGCTGCAGCGCCCACGACCCACCTGGACCATCCTCTTCCTCCATGCCCCCCCGTTCAGCGTTCACCCGACGCGAGCGGTGAGCCGCCTGCGCTGGGCGCTGCAGCCGCTCTTCCAACAATACGGCGTGGACATGACCTTCGCCGGACACGATCACCACTATGCGCGCTGCCATCCCGTCGGCCCCGCCTTCGGCCCGGGCAAGCCCGTGCGCCACTTCATCACCGGCGGCGGCGGCGCGTCCCTCTACGCCATCGCGGACAAACCGTGGAGCGCCGTGGCGAACAGGGTCTACAACTACATGCTGCTGGACTTCGACGGCGACCGGGTCTCCGCGGTTGCGAAGGACCGCGAGGACAAAGTGATCGACAGCTTCACCATCGATCGGCGCGAGCCGGCGCCGGTTGAGGACCGCTGCGCCTGGGAGGTGCTCCTCTGGGAGAAGGCCCTCAACGACGCCTTCCGGTCTCAGGCCGCCGAGCTGGTGAAGCCGGAGACCACCCGCGTGGATGCGACGCTGCGTCTCCCCGCGCCGCCGTTCGGGAGCGTTCGTGGCGAGCTGGCCTGGAACACCGGCCCGGAAGCGGCGTGGGAGTTTGAGGCACCGACGGCGGGCTTCGCCGCACCGGCGGGGGGCGAGCTGCTCGTTCCGCTGAAGGGGCGCTGCCCGGAAGGGAAGGCGCTGCCGCTCCCGGGGGCGACGCTGCGCGTCAGCGGCGGCGTACCCGCCTGGAAGTTCCGCAACACGTGGGTCGTGCTGCAGCCGTTCGCCGGCAAGAAGTAGCGGGCGGCGCTCCCGCGTGCTCGCCGTGGGACCCGGAGGCCGCGATGGCTGGCAGGGCATGTTGAGGCCGCACCATCTCTGGCAGTACTGGATCGCCGGGAACCCCTTCCTTCACCGCGACCGGCGGTAACACCCTCGTCGAGAACACCGGCGGGCCGCGTCACCACCTACACCGCCGATGCCCTGGGGCGCGTCACCGGCACCCTCTACCGCGACGGCAGCCGCGTCACCACCACCTTCGACGCGGCGGGCCAGCAGACGACGATGCAGGACGTGACCGGCGTCACCACCACGAGCTACGACAACGCCGGGCGGCCGGTGGGCGTGGTCCACGGGGTGGGCAAGGCACTGACCTACACCCTGGACCCGAACGGCAACCGCCTCGGCATGGTGGACCCCAGCGGCGGCCTCACCACCTACGCCCATGATGCGAACAACCGGCTCACCCAGATCGTCAATCCCTTTGGGGAGCGGACCACGATCACGCACGACGCCCTCGAGCGCGAGTCGGTGAAGGTCCTGGGCAACGGCATGGAGCACCGGCACACCTACGACCCCGCCGGGCGGGAGACCCTCCTGCGCGTGCTGAAGTCCGACGGCACCGCCCTGCGCGCCTTCACCTCGACC
>JACQGM010000158.1 GCA_016199585.1 Armatimonadota bacterium | reverse complement strand
GGTAGTGTGAGGGTCTATGTGGGAATTGGTCTGCGGTACAAGCGGGCCGAGACAGAGCGACGGCCCCTACGTCGGATCCCAACGGTAGGTAGGGTCGCTGCGCCGTCCGCGACCGAATGCAGCGGTTCAGGTCATCCGACGAGATTTCCACATAAACCCTCACACTACCTCTCCACAACGATTCCGCACAGGGTGGCGGGACCGGTGGCGGGAAGTGATATGAGACGCCCATCCATAGTGATTCCGGCCCCTCCGAGGCATCGTCCGCTTCCCGGCGCGGAATCGCTGCGACCCCGCGCGATCCCTCGACGTGAGTTCCCGAAACTGGTATAATCCAGGCCGTAGGCGCCTCCTCGCACGCTGGCCCGGGGCTCCCGTCCGATGGCAGGTGCCGCTGTCCCAGGTCCTCGGTCGCTTCCGCGCGGGGACCGGGAGGGATGGGCGAGATGACACCGAAGGAGAGGGTTCTGACAGCCTTCGCGCGCCGCGAGCCGGATCGGGTGCCGATCGACTACGGGGCCAACCCGGGGATCGATCTTCGGCTGAAGCAGCACTACGGAGTGGCTCCCGGAGACGACGAGGGTCTGCGGCAGGCGCTCGGAGTGGATTTCCGCGGCGTCGGCGGCCGGTACGCCGGGCCGAGGCTGCACGAGGACGTGGGCGACCGCAAGGTGAGCAACTGGGGCGTCCATCGCCGCTACGTGCGGCACGAGAGCGGCGGTTACTGGGACTACTGCGACTTCCCGCTCAAGGATGCCGACGAAGAGACGATCGCCAACTGGCCGATGCCCTCGCCCGACCACTACGACTTCAGCGGCGTGGCGGAAGCATGTGAACGCTATCGCCCGTACGCTATCAACGGCTCCGGCGGCTTCGGCGACATCATCAACGGCAACGGCTTCCTGCGCGGCATGGAGCAAACCCTCATAGACCTCGTCACGGATGACCCTGCCGGCCTGCTCCTGGCCGACCGCCGGATGGCGATCCAGTTGGAGATCACCCGCCGCGCCCTGGAGGCCGCGAAAGGGGGAGTGGACTTCATCTGGCTCGGCGAGGATCTCGGCACCCAGATCGGCCCGCTCATCAGCCTGCAGACGTTCCGCAAGCACATCCGGCCCCGCTACCTGCCCTTCTGCGACCTGGCCCGCACCTACGGCGTCCCGGTGATGATCCACTGCTGCGGGTCGAGTAGCTGGGCGTTCAACGACTTCATCGAGATGGGGATCCAGGTTGTGGATACCCTTCAGCCGGAAGCGAAGGAGATGTCGCCCGCGTACCTGAAGAAGACCTACGGCGACCGGCTCGCCTTCCACGGCTGCATCAGCACGGCCGGGCCCGTGGCCTACGGCAGCGTGGCCGATGTCCGGGAGAACTGCCGGGAGACGCTGGAGATCATGATGCCCGGCGGCGGCTATTGCTTCGCCCCGACCCATGCGCTCCAGGACAACTCGCCGACCGAGAACGTCGTCGCGATGTACGAGGCGGCGCACGCCTACGGGCGCTACCGGTGAAGGGAGTGCGGCCACGCGCCGCGCTCCGGCATCCTATCGTTCCAACAGAAAGGTGGTACCCCTTTGCGCAAGAACACGATCAAAGAACGGTTGGCGCGCGGCGAAACCGTGTTCGGGTGCTTCGTCAACCTGCCCTCGCCCGACCTGGCGGAGATCAGCGGCCTGGTCGGCTTCGATTTCATCCTCATTGACTGCGAGCATGGGCCGATTGACTTCACGACGATGACGCACATGGTCCGCGCCGCGGATGCGGCGGGCGTGCCGGCACTGCTGCGCAGCCCCCAGAACGTCGCCCAGGTGATCCTCCGCTATCTGGATGCCGGCGCGGTCGGCATCCAGGTGCCGCAGACCAACACCCGCGCCGAGGTGGAGGCGGCCGTGCGCGCCGTGAAGTACCAGCCGCACGGCATGCGCGGCCTGGCGGCCGTGCGCGCCGCCGGCTACGGGGTGACCCAGACGGTGCCCGAGTATGTGCCCGAGGCCAACCGCGAGACGATGGTCATCGTGCAGATCGAGAGCATGGAGGCGGTGAAGAACCTCCCCGATCTTCTCACCGTGCCCGAGGTGGATGTCTTCTTCCTCGGGCCGACAGATCTCTCCCACTCGATGGGCCTGCCCGGCCAGGTGAACCACCCGGACGTGCTGGCGGTGATGGCGCACTGCTTCGCGCAGATCCGGGCGGCGGGCAAGGTGTCGGGCACGATCGCCATCGACTCGGCGCACGCCCGACGGCTGATGGACCAGGGGGTGCAGTACATCGTGCCGGGGGCCGGCCGCCTCTTCGTGGCGGCCTGTCGCGAGTTCCTGGGGACGGTGCGAGCGGCGTCCCAGTAGGGGACCTTTACATCAGTTCCCCTGAACAGTTGACCCGGAACGGCCCCCGGGTCAACTGTTCAGCATGACCTGACACTGATGACTGCTCGCTTCCCACCCCTCACGCTTCCTGCTCCCCGCGTTCGTCGTAGCCGCGCCGCCGGGGGTGATCCGGGCGATCACCAAAGACGCGGGCGCTATGCACCGACGAAGTGATGGCGCCCAGCATCAGGATCACCGCCGAGTAGTAGAGCCACAGGATGAGCACGATCACCCCGGCGAGCGCGCCGTAGACCTCGTTGTACGAGGCGAAGTTCACCACGTACAGCCGGAAGAGGTACTTCGCTAGCTCCCACAGCACGGCCGCCACGACCGCGCCGGCCAGCGCCGAATGCCAGTGAACGCGGCGTGAGGGCACCACTTTGTAGAGGATGAAGAACATCGCCAGGGTGGCCGCGTAGGCGCCGATGTCCACGAGGATCGGCCAGGTGCCGGAGACGTTGATCGGCACTCCCAGCCACCGGGTAACGCGGTCGGAGTAGCGCGCGAGGAGGCCCGCCGCCAGCGGGGTGAGGAAGCTGATGATGCCGAAGACGAACACCAGCAGCACCAGCCCGATGGCGAGAAGGTTGCGCTTGATGAAGCCCCGTGACTCATCCGCGTCCCAGGCCATGTTGAAGGTCTCGATCATGATGTTGAAGACGCGGCTGGCGGCCCAGAGGAAGCCGAGCAGACCGATGATCCCGGCGGCGCCGCGCGTGTCGAGCACCCCCTCGATGATCGAGGTGAAGGCTCGTGCGGCATCGGCGACCAGCACGCGGCCCATCACCATCTCGATCTGGCGGATGGCTTCCTCGGCGCTGCCGAGGGCGTAGGAAGCCCCCGCGATCGCCAGGAGCACCAGCGGGAAGAGCGAGAGCAGCCCGAAGAGGGCGATCGCCGCCGCCGTGATCGAGGCGTGCTCGTTTTGGAACTCCTGGTAGATCTGGTGGATCCAGCTCCAGCCCGAGCGGGCTCGCTCGCGCAGCAGGCGGTATTCCCGCGTCAGCAATCCTGTCCCGGTCGTGCGCACGTCAGCCATGTTGTTCTGCCCCCGGTTCGTCACTCCCTCTCACGGTGTGCCGGGGAGGATCGTTACCCGTTTCCCGCCCGGCTACGCGGGGCGATGACGACCGCTGCGGAGGCCGCTCGGCGGGGCGGGGGCGCGGATCCCTCCGCCGCGGTCGCTCTCGGGAGGACGGGGGCGCTCGGATGCCGCCTCGGGCTCGTTTGCCGTCGCCGGCCTGCGGGTAAGTGCGGTCCTGGCCGGGAGTGGGCATCTCCGCCGGCCTGATGGCGCTTCTGTTGGGGGACGCGAGCGATGATCAACGAACCGAAGACCAGCATGCCGGACCTGGGCGACCGCCAGCCGGCCGAAGGCGACCTGGACTACCCCGAGGGTCGGAGCCACCTCTGCTGTCCTGAAGAGGAGTTGAGCAGCGAGCTGCCGGTGGAGGCGGGGGCGCTTTCCGAGGAGGCGGGAGCAACGGAGCGGCTGGCGGAGAGGGCGGGCGGGAAGTGATGGGGACGAGCACACCGCCCGGCGATCAATCGCCGGGCTGGGAAGCAGCGCCCGATGAATCGGGCTTGGAAGACCCCTGGCACCCAGGCACGCCCCCGGGAGCCCCGTTCACGGGGCGCCGTTTGTCAGCCCGGCGATTCATCGCCGGGCATACCCGGGCCACGGCCGCCCGGCGATGAATCGCCGGGTGTGCCTACTGGGCGTCGAAGGTTTCGATGGTCTCCACGAGGTCGCCGACCTGCACCTCGGCGGCCTTCTGCTTGTTCGCTCTCCACTCCTTGCGCCTGCCGGCGGCTCTGGCTTCGCCCGCCTCGGCGATGCTGATCTTCTCCTCGGCCCGGGTACACTTGCCCCGGCACACCTCGACCCGCTGGACGCTGAGCACCTCGCCGGTGATCGGGTGCTTCACCTCCCTGCCTTTGCGGTAGACGCGGAAGTAGGTTCCGGGGGCGATCCCCTGCAGAGCGCCCAGGCTGGTCATGAAGGTGCCGGCGCCCGCATCCACCTCGACCACGATCCCCTCGACGTCGGGCACCATCGCCTGCGCGATCGAGACAGCCGTCTTCCGAAGGGCGCCGGTCATGGCATCGAGCCATCCCTGAGCCGGGTTCCTCGGGTCCCACTTGCCATCCTCGGTGGCTTCGATGCTCTTCTGTTTCCAGATCTTGCCGGTCGCCGTCTCCGTGATCGTGAAGCTCACTCGCACCGCGGCGTGGATCCCCTCGACCCTGGTGAGAAGCTGGAGGCCAAAGCCGCCCGCGGTGTGAGCGCCCTTCTTGACCTGCGCGGTGTCTACCTGCCCATAGACGAGGTAATCGGCGCCGAGGCGCTTCCCCAGGTCCGCGGCTTCCCCCTCGGCGACGATGCCGGCTTGCTGCAGCTTCGTTTCCTTGAGCGCCTCGTCCATGCGGGCGCGCTCGACAACGTCGTAGCGCCCGGCGGTCTGCAGCTCCTGGGCGAGGAGGCTGGCGCAGATCTGCCCCAGCTTCCGCCCCGATAGCTCCGAGGGCACGATTCCGTCCTTGAAATCGAGGATGGCCACCGCTTGGCGCCTCGCCTGGCCCTCTTCAGCGCGAGTGCCGGATGAAGCCCAGCCGAGGGCCAGCGACGAGAGCAACATGAGCATGGAAAACCGGCGGATGGTTGGGTGCATCGGGATGTCCCTCCTCGTTGGCGTGGTGAGCCGACCCCGGGGGACCGGCTGCCACCAGGTAGTGTAGCATGGTTGCCCCGGCATGTCAAGCCCATCCCTTCCATACGTATGTTTGGATTTGCGACGGCTTGACGAAGTCTGCGGCGGCATGCTATGATCCAGACAACGGTGGAGGGTGGAGTCTGGGGCCGGGAAGGGAGCCATCCCGCGCTGACGCAGCCAGCCTCCGAGCCGACCCGGAATGGCAGTGTGGAACCGCCGAGAGTCGCTCCGTGCGGGATTCTCCCGTGCCCGGATGCTCCTTCGTCGCCGGGACCGCTGACGAGACCAAGTCCATGAAGACGGCTGCCAAACCGATGACCGATGATGCGGAGGTGGCGCGGCTGCGGTCGGCGCTGGCCGAGCGCCAACGCCAGCTCAACGCGATCCATCGCATCTCCCAGGCTCTCTTCAGCAAGACGCGCCTCGATGATCTGCTACGCGAAACCCTCGCCGTCAGCCTGCAGACGGTGGGCGCCAACGCCGGCTCGATCGCCATCTACGATGCCGAGAGGGACAAGCTCGTCTACAAGTACGTTATCAGCGATCCCGAGACGACGGCCTTCCTCACCGGCTTCGCGATGGAGCCGACCAGGGGCATCGCCGGCGAGGTCTTCCAGACGGGCGTTGCGACGATATCGGAAGACGTCAAGCGGGATGACCGCCACGACCGTGACGTGGACCGGCAATCGGGCTACGTGACGCGGAACATGGTGACGGTGGCGCTGAAGGCCGCCGAGGGCAAGCCGATCGGGGTGATGCAGACCCTCAACAAGGCGGAGGGCATCTTCAGCGAACAGGACCTCGAGGTGCTCTCGATCATGGGCCAGCAGGCGGCGACTGCCATCGAGAATGCCCGCCTGCACGAGGAGGCGCGCCTCGCCGAGGTCGTGAAGCTGATGGGGGACATCAGCCACGACATCAAGAACATGATCACCCCGGTGAGCACCTGCGCCCAGACTCTTGAGATACTCTTCGATCAGATGTTCACGGACCTGGACGCGGTCGCCGACGAGCACCGCGAGGGCAGCCCGGAGGTTGTCGAGAAGGTGCAGCAGTCCGTTGACTTCCTGCGCTCCTTCTACCGCGAGGCGGTCGAGATGCTCAGCGACGGCGCCACGGCCACGCAGGAGCGGGTGCGCGAGATCGCCGACGCCGTGAAGGGGATCATCGCCCAGCCGCACTTCGAGCTGGTGGACGTGAACGACGTGGTGATCAAGGTGATCAAGCCGCTCTCGCTGGTGGCGGACCGGCACGGCGTGGCGATCCGCCACGAGCCCGGCGAGGTCGAGCGCACCCTGGTGGACCAGAAGCAGCTCTACAACGCCCTCTACAACCTGGTGAACAACGCGATCCCCGAAACGCCATCGGGGGGCAGCGTCACGATCCGCACCGCGATGGGCCCGCCCGGGGAGTTCCCCGACGGGGGCTACGTGCGGATCACGGTCGCCGACACCGGTCGCGGGATGCCGGAGGAGGTGCGCGCCCGCCTCTTCACTCCCGACGCCGTGAGCACCAAGCCGGGCGGCACCGGCCTGGGCACCAAGATCGTGAAGAACGTCGTGGATGCCCACCAGGGAGACATCCGCGTCGAGAGCGAGGCGGGTAAGGGCACCACCTTCACGGTGCGCCTGCCGGTGCGCGCGACGCTGCACGGCGCGGCCCAACCGGCCGCCTGAGCGATGCCTCCGCGCCCGCGACGGTGCCGCCCGCGCTCCTCACGGCGGCTCCGTCGGCCGCCAGGCAGCCGGATCGTCGAGGGATCCCTCACACCGGCGTCGGGTGATAGGTGGAGTAACGCAGGCCCCGCGAGAGGGCGAGGCGGCGGCCTGGCACGGCCACCGAGCTGCAAGCGCAGATATAGGCGCGCGGGTCCTGCCCCAGCTCATCCTTCAGCTCGTCCCACATCTCGCGCGTCTCGGTGCTGAGGTAGAGCGGCACGTCCTTGTCCCAACGGCGCACCTCGCGGATGAGGTGGCGATAGACTTCGGCGCGCACGGAGTGGGGGAAGGGTCCCGTCCGCGCGCCCTTCATCGTATCGGCGGCGGCGCGCGCCGCCTCGACGCACTCCGGGTCCAGCAGATCCAGGTCCATCTGCTGCGAGAGGGACTCGAACGTGTTCCAGATGTAGAGGCAGAAGCCGATGGAATCGGGGCGCGAGCGCCTCAGCGCCTGCTCGATGATCCAGGCGTACTCCTCCCGCCAGTTGCGTACCGGGATCACCGGCTTGAACTTGTAGCGCACGGAGAGGCCCATCTCCTGGCACTTGCGCCCGGCCTCGATCCGATCCATGGCGCTTCCCGCGCCCGGCTCGATGTCGCGGGCGACGGCTTCGCACGTGGTGCTCCAGACGCCGACGAGTCGGTCGCGGTGGGGCAGGTCGGCGATCCAATCCACGTTGCTGCTGGTGGTGTGGAAGTGCCCGTAGCGGCCCTCGTAGGCGGCGAGGGTGCGGGTGAAGAGGTCGAACAGGCCGTACTCCGGCTCGAAGGCGATCAGGTCGGCGCCGCCAAGGATCATGCGGAAGACGCGGTTCCAGGGGTGGAACTCGATCATCGGAGCCACCACCCGGGCCATGTACTCCTCGAGGTTGAGGGCGATGGCGATGAAGGTGTCCGCCCTCCCGTGGCGGCAGTAGAGGCACCCGTGGGGGCAGCCGACCATGGTGCCGAAGTTGATGGTGGGCCAGCAGACGCAGTTCTCGATGCGGTCGCGCTGGTGGGGGTGCTGGTCGATGGCGGTGGTCATCTGCCCGAAGATGGCCTCCAGCGTGCCGAGCGACGTTCCCTCGGGGCAGCGCTGCAGGAGCGGGCGCAGGTCGCGCCGCTGGTGGCTCAGGTCCATGGTGGTGAAGACCAGGGCGCGCGCGAAAGAGCGCGTCTGGCCCGCCGGAACGTTCGTCGGGGGCCAGGCCTGTTGCAGGTCGGCGACGACCTCCGGCAGGTTCGCTTCGGTGATGCAAACCACGTCCGCGGGGCGGACACCGAGGGCGCCCAGCATGCGTTCGAGGCGGCGGGCGCAGGCCGGATCGTCCTGCGCGCGCTCCAGGGCATACACCCTGACGGGCGTGAGTGGGTACATGGTAGGGTCCTCCTGTGGCTAGCTCCCATTGTAGAGCCAACCATCGGGAAGGTCAAGCGGCGGCGCCGCCTCCGTGCGGGCGGCCGCCCTGCGGCCGCCCCTCTCTCCGCACGGCCGCACCGGGAGGTGTCACTGTTGTTCGGCCCGCTATTGAAGAAACGCGCAGCTTGTGCTAAGATGGAGGAGGTAACGACGCACCTTGCCGCTGGGTAGCGGGGTGATGCGGCCCGGCACCGGACGGTCCTGCAGCGCTCCCCGCAGTCCGGGTGCGGCTCCCGGGTCCGGAAGGATAGGTGGCACGCGATGGGCTTTAAGCGTTACGAAGACATCGTCCGGCAGATGGAGAAGGAGATGGAGCGTCTCACCGAGGGCTGGCGCGGCTTCTTCGATCCTCTGCCGGTCCCCGGCCGGTTCTGGCAACCGCGCGCCGACATCTACGAGACGCGGGACGGTCTGGTGGTGAAGGCCGAGGTGTCGGGCCTGCGGGTGGATCCCGACACCGGCGCGCTGGCCGATGTTCACGTCGAGTTATCGGCGGACGGGCGCGTACTGACGATCCGCGGGCAGCGAGCCGAGGACTGCGAGGACATCGCCAAGCGGGTGCGCTGCTACCGTCTTGAGATCTACTTCGGCGCCTTCGAGCTGGAGATCCCACTGCCCGGCGGTGTGGCGGTGGACCGCGACCAGATCGTCGGGTGCTACAAAGACGGCTTCCTGGTGGTGGTGCTCCCGAAGGTGGCCCGGCCGGAGCGGGCGATGGCGCACACGGTCCCGATTACCGAAGGCTAAAAGGCATCGTCCTCCCTGTTTGGGATGGTGCGTTCTGTTGCGCAGCCGGTGAGGGGGAATCATGGACGTGAGCGAGGACCAGGAGCAGGTCACGACCCAGACAGTGGGTGAAGAGAGCGGCATCACGATCCCCGAGGAGATCAGTGTGCTGCCGTTGCGCGATACCGTGCTCTTTCCCGTCGTGGTGGTGCCGCTGGCGGTCTCGCGTGAGAGTTCCATCAAGCTCATTGACGATGCGGCGGTCAGTGGCAGCCGGGTGATCGGCGCCGTGGCGATGCGGTCTCCCGAGGTTGAAAAGCCTACTCTCGACGACATCTACCGGGTCGGCACCGCCGCCGTGATCCACACCATGCTGAAGCTGCCCGAGGCCGTGCGCCTCATCGTGCAAGGGCTGCGGCGGATCGAGATCACCGAGTGCATCCAGACGGAACCATACCTCCGGGTGCGCGTGCGCGTGCTGCCGGAAGAGCCGGTCACCGATCCGGGCGCGCAGATGGAGGTGGAGGCGCTGCGGCGCAGCGTGGGCGCTCTTTTCCAGAAGGTCGTGCATCTTTCGCCGAACCTGCCGGACGAGCTGGAGGCCATCCCCCAGAACGTTCAGGAGGCCCACGTCCTCGCCGATCTGATCGCCGCCCACGTGCACATGCCGATCTCAGAGAAGCAGGCGCTGCTCGAGACGATTGACCTGCGCGAGCGCCTGCGCCGCCTCGCCTCGCTGCTCAACCGCGATCTTGAGATCCTGGAGCTGCAGTCGAAGATCCAGTCGCAGGTACACACCGAGCTGGGGAAGATGCAGCGGGAGTACTTCCTCCGCGAGCAGCTCAAGCAGATCCAGAAGGAGCTGGGCGAGACCGACGAGCGCACGGCCGAGATTGAGGAGCTGCGCCAGAAGATCGAGCAGGCGGGCCTGCCCGAGGAGGCGCGCAAAGAGGCGGAGCGCGAGCTGGATCGCCTCTCCAAGATGCCGCCCCAGGCGGCGGAATACACCGTCTCGCGCACCTACATTGACTGGCTGACGGCGCTCCCCTGGAACGTCAGCACCGAGGACAACCTGGACATCAAGGAGGTGCGCGCCGTCCTGGATGCCGACCACTACGGCCTGGATAAGGTGAAGGAGCGGATCCTGGAGTACCTGGCCGTGCGCCGCTTCCATCCCCAGAGCACGCGCCACCCGATCCTCTGCTTCGCCGGCCCTCCGGGCGTGGGCAAGACGTCGTTGGGCAAGTCCATCGCCCGGGCGCTGGGGCGGAAGTTCTTCCGCATGTCGCTGGGGGGCATCCGCGACGAGGCGGAGATCCGCGGCCACCGCCGCACCTATATCGGCGCAATGCCCGGCCGGATCATCCAGGCGCTGCGGCGCGTCGGCGTGGCCGACCCCGTCTTCATGCTGGACGAGGTCGACAAGCTGGGCATCGATTTCCGCGGCGATCCCTCGGCGGCGCTGCTGGAGGCGCTCGATCCCGAACAGAACCACGCCTTCAGCGACCACTACCTGGAGCTGGCCCTCGATCTCAGCG
>JACQGM010000149.1 GCA_016199585.1 Armatimonadota bacterium | reverse complement strand
TCGCGTGTCTCTCATCCGGGAGAGGAGAGGTGCCGTGGAACACACCGAACATCTGTACCCCCCCCCTGATGCGGCGCGTCTCCCGGGCAGGCACGCCCCCCTCGCCCTGACGCGAGGGACCCGACTCCCCGGCCTCCTGTGGATGGCCCTTCTGCTCATCTCCTGCGCCGTGCCCGCCGCCGCCGAGTGGCAGGTGACGCCGACGGCGACCGGCTTCGGCCCCGACCCGAACGCCTTGCGCCAGGACTGCTACCGGGAGGTGGATGAATGGGGCCTCCCACTGTACTACGACCCCCAGAGTCTTCACATCAACTACCACGTGCAGTGGGTGGGCGGCGGCACGCCCCCAGGCGTGCAGAACAACACGATCAAGGTGAAGCTGCGCGTCACCGGCACCGCGGAAGCGTGGGCACGGCCATACCTGTACCAGGGCACCGAGCCCCCCTACGACCCATGGGTGGGCCAGTGTGCGGCGACGACAACGGTAAGCACCAGCCTCAATGGCGGCGTGACCGCAACCGCCCAGGCGGAGGGCTTGCTCCCGTGGCCCTACGACCCCGACTATGATGTGGAGCCGCTGGACCAAACGGAGATCCGCACGCTGACTCTGGACGGGAACAACGCGGCCGACACGGCCGTGGACATCTCACGGTCATGGTCGCTCAGCCAGGACGGGGGGTGGGCCGCAGGGATTGCGGACGTCGGCTGCGTCCTGTCGTTGTCGGTGGTGGAGCTCGTCAACCCGTCGTGGTGGGGCGACCCAGTCCTGGACGGCGAGAACGAGTACTGTTTCGCATCGGTCACGGTCGACCCTGGTACGGGACCACAGGATCTCTCCTATCTGTCCCTTCCGTGTGAGACGCAGGCCCGACAGTGTGAAGGCCAACCGATCCAGGACCTGGCGACTACGGGAGTGCTGGAGTGGGAGTCGGAGAGGTCATGGTTGAGCCCCCTGACAAGGCTGCAGCCGAACGGCGCAGACACCTACTCGTCGCTCATCTTCCCAATCTGCAGCAATCCTATCAACGCGTCGGGGATCGATGGCCTTGCGTTCGGACGGCTATGGTATCTCCCGGAGAACAACAGTGACTTCGGTCTAACTGCCGTGAGCCTGTCCGCAGCTCCCCACGTTAACATCGAAGGCGATCTCAACGTCGAAGGCAAATCGACGGCTCAGGTGGAGTTGTTCTGGCCGGCTGTGGACAACCACCACCCGGGGGAAGGATGGCTTTCGACAGACAACTGGTTCTACTACTACAAGGATGCGGTAGGAGAACTGCCTGGCACCTATGCATTCGTGACTGGCGGATCCTACTACAACCCCGTGACCGGCCTCCACCTGGGCCGCCAGAGCGCCCGCGGGCCAAACGATGGGACATGGGGATGCCGCCTCTTCTACCTTGCGGACACCACAGACCCCGCCTTCCCGCATGGCAAGAAGATGGCCTCCAACACGAGCCTGAAGATAGGTGGGATCCACCGGTACGTCTACAACGTATGGCACGAGTACGGGCACAAGGTGCTGCACGACAGCGGCCTTGATGGGTTCTACTCGGAGCAGGAGGACAGAGACCGAGACGGGATGAAGAACGGTGATGAGCAGGCTCGCTACCTGGACCCCGACAACTCGGACACCACCTGGGGTTACGGGGGTTTGTCATATGGCGATCAGCAGTGCCTCGCCGACATCCTGGGATATGGCGCCCTGCTCCCGCGGCAGGACATCTGGCAACAAGACTGGGCGTCCGATGGCCTCCAGGTCGGAGCGAGAAACACCTCGCGCTTTCCTTGGTACTACTCGGTCACAGGAACATCTGTGCCGCCTTCCTACCCACCGGGTGGTTTCTTGCAGGCGATACCTGTGGCCCCGTAACCAGAAGCCGGATGCGGCACCCGAAGCTGTGAAAGGAGATGCTCCGAGATGAGAAACGAAAGCAAGCTCTTGCTCCCTCTCACCCTATGCATTGCCCTCCTGACGATCGCCTCGCGCGGTGGCGGGATGGATCCTGCATCACCAATGCCGGAAGAGGAGGAGCTGATCTCGATCCTACGTGATGCCGGGCTCACGGGCGACGCCTCGGCGCTGGCAACTGCCATCCGGGCCGCCACGCACAAGAACCAGTTCGTAGCGATGCAGGGCCTCTGGACCCTGGCCCGGCTCGGGAGTGCCGAGGCTCTGCCCACCGTGGAGGCGCTCTTCGATGCCGAGATGGCTGAGGTGCGGGCTTACGCCCGCGTGGTCGCTGCCCAGATAAGGACGAACGGGGTTTCGGTGGCTCGTGACGCGGCGGGCGTTCGCGCGCAGGTCCTCGCTCTCCTGGGCGCTCTGCATCTCTCGTCCGCCGAAGTCTCCGCTCCGATCCCGCCGCTTCCTGGGCGAGACATGGAGGAGGACGAAACCACGCTGCAGCGGCGGTGGGTCTTGCGCGAGTGCGCGGACGTCGTGCGGGCCGCAGCCAACCGTGGGGTGGTGGGGGCGGCGAGCACTCTGCCCGTAGACCCCGCGCCCGATGAGGCCGCCAGGGCCAAGGTGGCGTTCGCCGCGTGGAAGGGGGCCGAGCGAATCGGCCGCCTGGTTGACGCCCTCGCCGCCAAGCGCACATTGACGGGCGACGACCGGTATCCCATTCAGCTCCTCGCCGATGAAGGGGCACCTGCTGCCCCGGTGATCATCGCGAAGCTGGAAGCGATGCGAGCCAACCGTGCAGCGTACCACCACTCGGGGTACTGCGCCCTCTTCCGAGCTGTCACGGGCATCGGCGGCAAGCATGCCACAGCCGCCGTGGCCTCCTTCCGCAAAGACCCGGACGAGTGGGTGCGCTACTACGCTGATCAGTGCTACGAGTGGCTCTCCAAAGGTATCCGGCGCAACGGGGTGGTTGCGTACTGAGGCCATGCGCTACACCGGATTCCGGCGTAGGCACGGCGCACGAGCGAGAGGGCTGCCGCGGCTAGCCGCGCTCTGCTGAACGTCGCGGTGGTGGGATAACCGGTCGCTCACCCCACCACCGCAACGTTCCTCATCCCCTCGCCACCCGGTCCACCCCCTCCCCCTCCCCGTCCACCAGCACCACCGCGATCGGCATCCGGCCGACGGCGTGGATGGAGCGGGAGAGGCAGGGGTCGCAGCGGCGGATGGCGGCCTCGACGCGGTTGAGCATCGCCTCGCGCGGGCGGGTGCCGTCCACGCACTCCTTCGCCATCGCCAGGACCGCCTCGTTCATCGCCACGTTGTTCCGCGCCTCCACGCCGCCGTCGGGCAGCCCATCTTCGCGGCCGACGGCTCGCTATGCGCGGTCCTCGCCTCACAGCATCCGGCGCACAAACCGGGCTGCCTCCTGCTTGTAGGGGCGGAAAGGGTCGCGCAGCTCCAGGCGGCGGCTCTGGTCCACGTAGACGGAGTCCCAGTCCACGGCGTAGCGGCGCACCCGGCGCTGGATCAACTCGCGGATCACATGGCTGCGCCCCCAGGCGCGGGTATTGCGGGGCGCGGCGCGGGTGGCGCGCTCGATGGCCGCGTCGGTGGTCACCCGGCGCACGCCGCCTTGCTCCTCCAGGGCGTAGTAGAGGCCGCTCTCCCGGTTGATGTTGTGGTACTCCAGGTCGAGGCTGTGGAGCACGTCGTCGCCCCAGCGCGCGCCCTCTTCGGCGATGAACGTCTCCATGAGCTTGCGCTTCGCCACCCAGTCCAGACGGTCGCTCAGGCTCATCGGGTCCTTCTCCAGCAGATCGAGGACATCCTCCCATTCGCGCAGGACCCAGTCGGTCTCCTCGTCCTGGCCGGCGAGGCAGGCGCGCGCGGCATCCAGGTAGGAGCGCTGCACCTCGATGGCGGGGATGGGGGTGCCGTCCTGGCGGTCCACCAGCCACTTCCAGCTCGGATCGCGCGAGACGGAGCGGAGCGCCTCCAGGGGATCGGCCAGGCGCACGGAGCGGGGGAGGGCGCGCATCTCCATCAGGCGGAGCGCCAGGCAGGTGGCGCCCACCTTCAGCGCCATGGCGTACTCCGACATGTTCGCCTCGCCGAAGAGGAGATGAAGGCGCTGCATCCCCGAGAAGTCGTAGTAGGAGTCGCGGCGCGGGTTGATCAGCGCCCGGTTGAAGCGCACCCGTGAGGAGACGAGGTTCACGATGTGGTCCGCCCGCTGCGAGAGTTGGTAGTCCACGCCGCGGTCAATCTCCACGCCGTAGAAGTCGCGGATCCACATGTAGTCCACCTCGTGCTCGCCGAGGGTCATCACGTTGCGGCGCAGGTCGGTGTAGTTGAGGCGGTGGCCGCCGACGCGCCCGGCGCCGGCGTAGATCTGGCGCGTCACCAGGAAGGGGAGCAGGGAGAGGAGCGCGTCGCTGAAGTAGAGGTCCTCGGCGCGCACCAGGTAGTTCTCGTGGCAGCCGAAGGTGTGCCCGCCGAAGTGGTCCACGCTGTTGTTGTGGAGCGAGACGGCGCCTTGCAGCTCCAGGTCGTTGATCACCTCCTGGAGGAGACGGTGCCCCGCCTTGTCCCAGGTGACGACGTCGAAGATGCCGCTGCACTCGGGGGTGGCGTACTCCTCGTGGCTGCCGACGGCATCCACGTAGAGGCGGGCGCCGTTGGTGAGGAAGCCGCCGGAGCGCGCCGGCTCGAAGGCGTAGTTGCGGGCATGGAGATCAATCACCCCGAGCTTCTTCTGCAGGAAGGCGTGGTCCTTGATCCGCTCCACCACCTCTTCCGGCGTGCCCGCCTCGGGGTCGTGTACCAGACACCCGAACTCCGTCTCGATGCCGAAGACCCTGCCTTCCATGACGCCCTCCCTCAACGGCACCGCCGCACCGCCTCCGCCACCTGGCCCGCCGGCACCCCCCGAAACCGGCTCTCCCGCGTCGTCTGGCGCTCCAGGAGGGCGGCCTCCACCTCGCCCTCGCGCAGGGCTTCGGAAAGGCAGGCGGCCACCTCCTCAGGTGTGCCGGTGTCCCCCTCGTCCTCGCGCGGGCGGCGATGGAGGTAGCCCAGGGCCCAGGCGCGCAGGCCGGCGTCGAGGGCCTCGGAGACGGTCGGCGGGCTCTCGATGTGCCCGGACGAGTCGGCCGCGAAGGCCGCCAGTGGCTCGCGCATCCGCTCCTCGGCATGGGCCGTGCCCGCCACGACGGCGAAGCCGCGGGCCATGCGGAACTCCCCGTCGTAGTGGAGGACGTAGAGCGCGTCGGCGTCCGGCGTGCGCCCCACCTCGGCGAAGAGGGCGCGCAGCACCAGCGGCGCGGTGAACTGGTCGCCGAACGCCTTCTTCAGCGCCGGGCTGATGGCGGCCACCACCCGGCCGACGGTCACGTCGTCCGGGCTGCGGGTGAATCCCTCTTGATGGGCGAAATCAATGACGCCCAGACGCACCGCCTCGATGTCGGCCTGCTGCCCGACGGCGGAGAACGCCAGTCGGTCGTAGATCTCAAAGACCTTGCGCTGCGTGCCGCGCACGGTGACGAGGAGGACACCCTCGCGGCAGGAGACGGCCACGACGGGGCTACCCTCGGCCAGGCGCTCCTCGATGTACTCGCTGCGGTGGCGGATCGCCTCGTTCCAGTCGTAAGGGGAGTACATCAGCCGTTCCTCCGGATCTCCGCCAGCGCGGCGCGCAGGCGCTCCTCGGGGAGCACCTGGATCCCCTCGGCTGAAACCGCCTTTGCCGAAGGGAGGACCTTCTCATAGCCGCCGGTGGCCGCGTCCATCTCGGCGGCGATGTCGAGCAGCACCATCGCCTCGCGCAGCGCCTCGTCCAGGCTCATCCGGCGGAAGGGGCCTCTCGTCTTCAGGATGTAGTCGAAGGCGCCGCGGATACGCTCCGAGCCTGAGCCGGCGGCGCCCCACTCGGCGCTCTCGAAGCGCGCCCCCAGGCCGTCGTAGAAGAAGACGCGGCCCTCCGCGGTCTCCGGGTCGTAGGTGCTCAACACCGGGATGAACGCGCCGATACCGCTGAGCGCGTTCGGCACGTTCTGGGCGATGACGCGCGAGACCTCGCTCAGCTTCCCCTCCAGGCTCATCTCCTGGAGCTGCGTGCGCCGGTAGTAGTTGAAGGCGTGCCGCAGGTAGCGCACCACCTCCAGCGCCTTGGCGTAGGCCCCCGCGATCGCCAGCAGCGTGGTGTCGTCCAGGGCGAGGATCTTGTCGGCGCGGTCGTACATGATAGCGTTGGCGGCCGTGGCCCGGCGGTCGCCCACGTT
>JACQGM010000165.1 GCA_016199585.1 Armatimonadota bacterium | reverse complement strand
GTACTCCTCTTGGCGGTGGATCGTTTCCTTTGGCTCATAGCCAGAGTATAACCCGCCGAACGAATCTCTCCAAGAGGGGCTTGACATCCTGTCGGATTCCTTAATCTGTGTCAGATGCCGTCACCCAGTGCGCGTCGCCCTTGTCGCCGAACCACCACTCGTCCGCAGGGGTCGCCAGCACTTCATCGGCGAGTGATTGCCCGGCCGCGGTCACCACTCGCTGGCGGCAGGAGGCGATCCACGCACCGGCGCGCGGGTTGCCCAGGTCGGCCTCCTCGCGCAGGAGCGCCAGGAGCTCGATCTGGTCGGCGTCGCGGGCGAGGCGCGCTTCCAGGGATGCGCCGCGCTCGAACTCCTCAATGGTGGCGCGCAGCTCCGGCCCCAGCGATGACGCCGCCTCGATGTCCGCCAGCAGGCGATCCTCATCCACGCGCACGTACTTGCGGTTCACGTAGTTCTGGTCGCCGGTGCGCGCCTCCGGGAGATCGTGGAAGAGGCAGAGGCGGAGGAGACCGGCTTCGTCCACGGGCTGATCGCAGCGCCGCGCCAGGATGAGGGCGATGCACGCCATCCGGTGGGAGTGCTCGGCGACCGACTGCCGGCCGCTGCCGAGGAAGCTCAGGCCGCTGCGCGGGATGCGCGCCAACAGCCCGAGCTCGTGCACCAGATTCGCCGCCACCTCTTGCCCCGTCTCCTCCCGTCTCGCGCGGCCCCGCTCCGTCCGCGACCGTATCGTACACCATGCGCCGGGGAGTGTCAAGCGAGCGCCAGCTAGCAGAGAGGATGAAGAGGGCGCGCCTATTCTCTGCTGACCCCCGTGCGCAGGGAACAGGCGCGCGCGCTACTTTGTTGGATACCCGAAGCTCCCCGTACCTTCAATTCTCCGGCACGCTTCTTGCGCGGCGAGCCGCGTTCGGAAGGCCGGCCGCCCACCCCGCGGGCCGCGCCATCAGCCGGCAGCGCGCAAGGAGAGACCCGTGGACGAAACCCTATCAGGAGCCCACGCGAGCGGTGAGAGCGCCCCCCGGAGCGCGGGAGCGCCCCTGCGCCTCGCCTGCATCTTCGAGCACTCCATCGGCCACGCCACGTTCCAGAAGAACCTGGCGGGGCAGGTGACGCGCTGGCCCGACGTGACGGCGCAGTGGCACCCCCTCCCCTTCGACTCGAACCGGCGCTGGCCGCCGCGCCGCCTGAACTGGACGCTGCGCTCCGGCCTGATGGCGCGCCAGGCACTGCGGGGGGTGACCGCCGACGCGCTCTTCTTCCACACGCAGGTGCCGGCCCTCCTCTGCCCCGACCACCTGGCGCGCGTGCCGACCATCCTCTCGATGGACGCCACGCCGGCGCAGAACGCGCGGCTCGGGATCTACGGCGGCGCCGCCCAGAAGCACGCCCCCGCCCGCCGCCTGGCGTCACGGTGGGTCGCCTGGTCCGCCCGCAAGGCCCTCCGCGTGGTTGCCTGGTCCGACTGGGTGCGCCGCTCATTGATCGAGGAGTACGGCTTGGAGCCCGATCGGATCGCGGTGATCCCTCCGGGCATTGATGTTCGTCTCTGGACCGAAGGCGCCGGCAGGCCGCCCGCCCGAGTCGGGCGCGCGGGCGATCCGGTGCGCATCCTCTTCGTCGGGGGGGACTTCCGGGCCAAGGGCGGCGAGGTGCTGTTGGAGTGCTTCGAGCGTTTCTGGCGGCGGCGCGCCGAGCTGCACCTGGTCACGCGCACGCCCCTGCTTGCCGGCCCGGGCGTCGTCGTCCACCGCGGGCTGGCGCCGAACTCGCCGGAGCTGGTGCGCCTCTTCCGCGCCTCCGACCTCTTCGTGCTGCCCACGCTGGGCGACACCTTCGCGCAGGTATTAGTGGAGGCGATGGCGAGCGGGCTGCCGGTGGTGGCCAGTGACGTGGGCGCCCTCTCCGAGGTGGTGGCCCACGGCGAGACGGGTCTCTTGGTACCCGCGGGGGACGCGGAGTCGCTCTTCGCCGCCGTGGAGGCGCTGATCCAGGACCCGGAGCTCCGGCGGCAGATGGGAGCGGCCGGATGGGAGCGCGCCCGCGACCGCTTCGATATCGCCCGCAACGGGCGGCGGATGGTGGAGCTGCTCCTGGCGGCACGGTGAGGGTGGTGAGCCGGGGCGAACGCAAGGGAGCGGCGGCAACCCACGCCCCCTTGGCTGCCCGTCACCGGTTCGGTCGCCGCGCCCACCCGCCGCCCGAATGCGGCACTCCGCAATCCCCCGAATGAGTCCGGCCGCGCCCTCTCCACCGAAGCGGCGCCGCTCTCGCCTGCCGGACCCTATGCCCCCAGCGTCCTGTCTCCGGGGCGCCAGTTGGCGGGGCAGAGTCCGCCCGTCTGCAGTGCCTGTAGGACGCGGAGCGTCTCCTCGGCACTGCGGCCGACGTTGAGCGCGTGTACCGTGGCGTATTGCACCACGCCCTCCGGATCGATGATGAAGAGCCCGCGCAGGGCGATGCCCTGCTCCTCCAGGAGCACGTCGTAGGCGCGCGCGACGCGGTGGCTCATATCGGCGGCCAGCGGGTAGCGCAGGCCGCTGATTCCCCCGCTGTCGCGGGGAGTCCCGGCCCACGCCCGGTGACTGTAGATGCTGTCCGTGCTGGCGCCCAGCACCTCCGCGCCCAGCTCACGGAACTCGTCCAGGCACTCGCTCAGCGCGGTGATCTCCGTGGGGCAGACGAAGGTGAAGTCGAGCGGATACCAGAAGAAGACCAGCCACCGGCCCTTGTAGTCCGATAGCTTCGCCGTCTTCCTCATGTTCCCGGGGTCGTTCGGGTCCCACACCGGCAGCTCGAAGTCGGGCGCTCTGGATCCTACCATCGGCATTGATCTATCCCTCCCATCAGAATGACCGGCGAATCGGGACGGGGGTTCCCCTCGTCCTCGCTCTCAGTTTGATTGTCGGCCATCGCCCATCGTCGTGTCAAGGTCCTCGTGCCATCGGGCAGGGCCTTTTCATCACTGCCACACGGTGCGCCCCGGGGGGCAGGGGAGGGCCTGCGTCCGCCCGGATCCGTGCCCTGCGAGAGGGTTGGCACTTGGTCCGAAGCGGGGGTGTGGGCCGTTTGCCTC
>JACQGM010000192.1 GCA_016199585.1 Armatimonadota bacterium | reverse complement strand
TTGGGTGTTGGGGTGGTGGGGTGGTTGGGTGGTGGGGTGGTTGGGTGGTTGGGCGCGTTGGCGGCATCGTGCGTACAGATCACGGGGAGGGCGCGCTCGATCATGTCATCTATCGTGCGTTGGCTTCCCATGTTCCCGTGGTTTCCGCGTTCCCAATTCCATCAACCATCGAGTCGCCATCGCCGGCCAACCACTCAGGTCTGGTCGTGAGTGCGGCGCGCCGGGAGGAAGGCGAACATCACGTCGCGGTTGGCCCGGATGCCGCGCGCATCGGTGGCGATCAACCCCATCTCGTGCAAGTCATCAAGGTCTCGGAGCAGCGTGCGAGAGATGCGGCTCGCGTAGGCTTCCGCCACCTCCGGGCTGAGCCTCCGCGCCTCCTGCGGCGACACCGGCCTGTCCGCCGCAGACAGGGACAGCACCAGCGCCCGCCGTCTCTGCTCGGCGGGCGTGCTCTTGTCCCCAAACGCTTCATAGACGTAGTCGCGCCAGGCGATCTCCAGTTCCTGCCGCTGCGTCCAGGCCAGTTGCTCCTTGAGGCCATCCACGAAGCCCTGGATGGCGTACTCGAGGAAGGAGGCCACGCCATGCCCACGGTCGCGGCTGGCTCGCTCCAGCCGCCGGTAGTACTCCGCCCGAGTCTGGTTGTAGTGGTTGCTCAACAGGTGCGCCACGGGCGAAGGCACGCCAGCCGACGCCAGGATGCGGAACTCAAGCAGGCGTGCGGTGCGCCCGTTCCCGTCCCCGAATGGGTGGATCCAGGCAAGGTAGAGGTGCCCGAGCACCGCGCGGATGACTCCCCAGACGATCGCCTCGGCGTCGGTTCGGCAGAATGCCGGATCGTTCAGCCAGTCGCAGAGACGTCTGAGCAGATACTCGCAGTCTTGCGGGGGAGCACCGAGATACCGGGCGACCCCGACGGAATGCGACCGCACTTCCCCCGGCGCCACCTCTTCAGGCAGTTCCAGGCCGCGCAGCGCCATCGCGTTGTGCTGGCATACCTCCTCTGCCGTGAGGTGCTGAGACTGTCCGCCGACGATGTCCGCCCAGACCTGTTCGCAAGCCTGGATGATGTTGTCCACCTCCCGGCCCAGGTACTCCTTGGAAGGGGGCAGTATCAGCTTGCCATCGAGGCGCCTGCGGATCTCATCCTCGGTAAGGGTGTTCCCCTCAATGGCCGTGGTGCCCTGCACCCCCTTGATCAGGTAGACCTTGCGCAGCTCCCGGCTCGTTGCCGGCTTGAGCGGCGTCGTGGCGATGTGCTCGCACTTCGAGGTCGCCTCTCCCAGCAGCAGCCACAGGCGGTAGCCCGCGTGACTCAGGTCTACCTGGAACGTCAGCCAGGGATGGGTGCGCTCGTAATGCCGTGGCTCTGCCACGGCCCGTGCCTTCTCGCTTGCCATGTCGCTGCACTTGTCAACAGGAATGTCCAGGAAAAACGTTGGAATACCAGGGAATCCGGGCTGTGATTCCTCGCTTGATGCCCAATGCCATGACCACTAGCATGTCCATTCTACCCCGCCTGTGGCGGGGTGTCAAGGAGAGGGACCAGGCAGGCGCGTTCGCTGGCGGGCAGCGCCATCACGTCCTTGCGGACTTCCTCTATTGTCCTCATGGCCTCACCCTCCTGTCGTGTCTCCCACACTCCCACGCCCCCGCACTCCCATGCCGCACCCCAACCCTCTCACAACCGCCGCACGAACCGCTCCATCCGCCGCAGCGCTTCCTCAATGTTGTTCAGCGAGGCGGCGTAGGCGCAGCGGATGTGCGCGTCGCCGCCGGCGCCGAAGGCGCTGCCCGGCACGACCGCCACGCGCTCCTCGGCGAGGAGGCGCTCGGCGAACGTCTCGCAGTCCATGCCGGTTCCGGCGATGGAGGGGAAGACGTAGAACGCCCCGCGGGCGGGAAAGCAGGGGAGACCGATGCGGTTGAGCCCCGAGATAATCACGCGGCGGCGCTGGTCGTACTGGAGGACCATCTCATCGCGCTGGCGCTCCCCTTCTTTGAGCGCCTCGATGGCCGCCATCTGGGCGGTGATCGGCGCGCAGAGCATCGTGTACTGGTGGATCTTGGTCATTGCCTGGATGATGTCCGCCGGGCCGCAGGCGTACCCGAGGCGCCAGCCGGTCATCGCGTATGCCTTGGAGAAGCCGTTGAGCAGAATCGCGCGCTCGCGCATCCCGGGCAGGCTCGGCACGCAGCAGTGCTCCCCCTCGTAGGTAAGGTGCGCGTAGACCTCATCCGAGATGACGAGCAGGCCGTGCCTCTCGCACACCTCGGCGATCGGCAGCAGCTCCGCGTGCGAGATCGTGGCGCCGGTGGGGTTGTTCGGGTAGCTCAGGATCAGCGCGCGCGTGCGCCCGGTGATGCGCGCCTCGAGGTCGCTCGCCTGCACTTTGAAGTCGTGCAGGGAATCGGTGGGCACCGGCACCGGCACGCCCCCCGCGAGGATCGTGCAGGGGATGTAGGAGACGTAGCACGGCTCCGGGATGAGGACCTCGTCGCCGGGCTCCAGCACGGCGCGCAGCGCCAGATCCATCGCCTCGCTGACGCCGACGGTGACGAGCACCTCATCCCGGGCTTGATAGGCCACCCCGTAGTCGGCATGGATGTCGGCCGCGATCCGCTCGCGCAGCTTGATCAGGCCGGCGTTGGAGGTGTAGGTGGTGTAGCCGTGCTCAATGGCCCACACGGCCGCCTCACGGATGTGCCAGGGCGTGACGAAGTCGGGCTCGCCCACGCCGAGAGAGATCACGTCGTCCAGGGTGGCGACGAGGTCGAAGAAGCGGCGGATCCCCGAAGGGGGCATCGCAGCGACCGTCCGATTCACCTGCCCCCGAGGCTCCAGCGCCGCGGCAGCCCGCGGCAGCACCAAAGGGGACCTCTCGATCTTTCGCGTATCGGCCATCCTCTCTCCTCCCCCACTCAAGGCGCGACTGCCAGGCGCCGGTCCGGCTCCCGCTCTTCGAAGATAACTCCGTCTTCCTTGTACCGTTTGAGCACGAAGTGCGTCTCGGTGGACTGCACCTGCTCGATGGTGGCAAGCTTCTCAGCCACGAAGTAGGCGACCTCCTTCATCGTGCGCCCGGCGACGGTAACGCGCAGATCGTGCTGGCCCGAGACGAGGTGGGCCGAGAGCACCTCGGGGAAGCGGTAGATGCGGCGCGCGATGTCGTCGAAGCCGCTGGCGCGCTCCGGCGACACGCGCACGTCAATGAAGGCGTAGACGTATTCCTCGCCGGCGCGGTCCCAGTCGATCACGCTCTTGTAGCCGCCGATGGTGCCGCTCTTCTCCGCGTCGGCGATGACGCGGGCGACATTCTCCGCGTCGCCGCCGATCATCGCCGCGATCTGCTCGGGCGTGGCGCGCGCGTCGCGCTCCAGAATCCTAAGAATCTCCCTCAATTCCTCTCCTCCCAACCGGACAGGGACAGCCATTCTATTATACCACATCGGCGCGCGGGTTGACGGAGCGCGTGCGCCTGCGTGCGACGTCCGCGCGGGCCTGTCAGGATGGAGTTGGCGCTGCGCTGCCGCCACCAGGGGCACGCCCGCGCCGGCAGAGCGGCTGTGGGTCCGTGCTCCCCGTTCCGTGCAGCGTGCTCACCCCGGCAGCGGTCCTTATTTCCCTCTAATGCCTCGGGGGCTGATCCTGACGCGCTGCTTACCCCGAATCGGGTAGAATCGTGGCGGTTGCACGGGAGGCTTGCGATGGGTGCGCCTGATGTTCTGTTGGTTGATGACAATGATATGGCTGCCGATGCTATCCGCGAGTGTCTCCGCCTCTGCGGCTACCGCGTGGCGCTCGCCAAGAACGCGGAGGAGGGATGGGAGGTGTTCCAGCGCCGCCATCCGCGCGCGCTGATCACCGACAACGCGCTGCTCTCGGGCGACCCCTTCTCCGACACCAGCGGCCTGGAACTGGCGGCCAAAGTGCGGGGCGCGTCGCCGATGACGCCGATCATCATGCTGTCGGCGCTCCCGCCCGTGAACGCCCGGGAGGTGTGCGACGCCGTGCTGGTGAAGCCGGTACCGGCGAGAGTCCTGGTGGATGCCCTGGCCCTGGCCGGCGTCCGCGGACGGGCGCAGCGGACACCGCCCTGTGAGGGGACGGGCTGCCCCCCTACGGGCGGATCGTGAATGCTGATAGCGGTTTCAGGTAGGAATGCGACGAAACCCGGGCCGACGCAGCCAGGGGCTGCACCGGTTCGCCAATCTGAAATCTGAAATCCGCAATCTGAAATCGTCATGTGGCCGCGAAGGTGATCGCGGATGGATGCCGAAGATAGTCCCTGGTGCTGCCGGCCCGCTGCCGGCACCCACCGACTTCGGCCCGGACGCGATGCCCCGGAATGAGCAGAGCCACCCCAAAGCGGATAGCCGGCGTCACTGTTGACGGGATCGCCACGCGCGACCGTGACGACTCGATCTGGATGGACACGTACCGCGGCCGGCCCCGGGTGTGGGTGGGGGTCACGCGCGTGGCGGATGCCGTGCCCCCCGGAAGTGACCTCGACAAGATGGCCGCGCAGCGCGGCTTCACCCGCTACCACGATGGGTCGAGCACCCCGATGCTGCCGCGCGCGCTCACCGAGGAGGTCCTCAGCCTGACGCCTGGCCGCGACCAACCCGTGCTGGTGGTCCGCACCGTGCTCGGCGCCCAACTGGAGCCGGCGCGGGTCGAGGTGTTCGAGTCGGTGCTGCGGAGCCGCGCGGCATTCTCCTACCCGGAAGCGGCGGCGATCATCGGCGGCGAGCAGGCGCACCCGGCCGCGAAGGCGCTGCAGGCGATGGCGCCGCTGGCGCAGGCGCTCCTGGCGCGGCGCCGGGAGGAGGGATCCCTGGCGCTCTACGATCTCCCCCACGGTTGGGCGCTCACGGAGGAGGGGCAGATCGAGCGGCTCCGGGCGGATGAGCGGAACATTGCCTACGTGATCGTTCAGGAGCTGATGATCCTGGCGAACTACGCCCTCGCCCTCTGGATGGTGCAGCAGGACCTGATCGGCCTCTTCCGCAGCCACCGCGCGCGTCTGGCGACGCCACAGCGCGACGCGCTGCTGGGCGACATCGCCGTCGCCGTGGAGCACCCGGAGCTGGGGCAACTGCGCAACGTGCGCCGGCGGGTGGAGCTGCTCTTGGAGCGCGCCGAGTACGCCCCGGTGGTACACGGGCACTATGCCCTGAACCTCCCCTGTTACGCGCACGCCACCAGCCCCCTGCGCCGCCGCGCCGATCTGATCAACCAGCGGGTGGTGCTGGCCCGCCTGCGCGGTGAAGCCGCCCCCTACTCAGGGGAGGCGCTCGCTGAGATCGCTGCGGTCATCAACGCCCAGAATGCGGAGCGTCAGGCCGCTCGCTCGGCCTACCTGAGAGCGAAGGCCCTCGCCGTCGTCTCCGACCTGGCCGCCCACGGCACCGCGGACGCGCTCGCCGCCCTCGACGATGCCTCCTTCTTCCGCGCCCTGCGGAGCGCCGCGGAGCAGGCCGAGCCGACGCCCGCGGTGGCGGAAGCGGTCGGCCGCCGAATCGCGGAGGACGCGATCGCCCCGCGCCAGGCGATGCAGGTGCTGCTGGCATCTCCGGAGGCCTGGGCACCCCTGAAGCGCCAGGTCCTCGCGTGGCTGTGCCGCTCGCCGCACCTCGCCGTCAGTGTCCTGGTGATGGCCGAGCAGATCCTCGGCTGGGAGGAAGCGGACTTCCGCGTCGCGCCGCACGGGCGCGGGTTCCGGTGCGTCGCCCGGCTGCGGGGACACTCTGCCACCGGTTGGGCGCCCGGCAAGAAGCTGGCGCAGCAGCAGGCGGCGCTGGCCCTCTGTCACTTGCTGGCCGGCGAGCCTCCCCCGCCGGACGGGGAGCCGCCCGCCCCGGAGCTGCGATCCGGCGGCCGCAGCCGGCGCGCCATCCGCCGCCGCCTCGAAGCTGGTGACTACCCCGGCGCCCTCATTGAGTGGTGCGCGCAGCAGTGCCTCGAGACCCCGGAGTTTGCGTTCCGAATGGACCAGAACGGGGGAACCACCACGCACGCCTGCCGCGTCACGCTCCTCCTCGACGGCGCGACGTGGGCCGCCGAAGCGGCGGCCGCCAGCAAGCGCCTCGCCAGGCGCGAAGCGGCACGCCTCCTGATCGAGCAGCTCGGCCCGCGGCTAGATGACGCCTGCGAGGAGTGACTTGGCGCGAAGGGCGCGCTCGCTGAAGTATACCGGCTGCGGCGCACGAGACCCCGCGCCTCCCGGCGCCCCTCAGTGCTGCTCCCCCTCCATCTGGCCGACGTTGAGATCTATGTCGGCGCGGGCGGAGATCTTATCAATCTTGCCGTCTCGGATCCACACCACGCGGTCGGAAACGTCAATCATCTTCAGGTCGTGCGTGGCTGAAATGATGGTCACGCCCGATTCCTTGTTCATGCGGCGGAGGAGCTCAATGATCTCCTTGCCGGTCCTCAGGTCCAGGTTGCCGGTGGGCTCGTCGGCGAGGATGATGGCGGGGTCGTTGGCAAAGGAGCGGGCGATGGCGACGCGCTGCTGCTGGCCGCCGGAGAGCTCGGTCGGCTTGTGGTGGACGCGCTCGCCCAGGCCGACGGTCTGGAGCAGCTTGATGCCCTTCTCGATGGCGTCATCGGTGGAGATGCCGGCGAAGATCATCGGCAGGGTCACATTCTCCAGGGCCGTCATCACCGGGATCAGGTTGAAGGTCTGGAAGATGTAGCCGATCTTCCGACAGCGCAGCCAGGCGAGCTCGAAGGCGTCGAGCTGCGCCATGTCCACCTCGTCAATGAAGACGGTGCCGCTCGTCGGTTTGTCCAGACCGCCGACCATGTTGAAGAGGGTGGATTTGCCGGAGCCGGAGGGTCCCATGATCGAGATGTACTCGCCGCGCCGGATGTCCAGGGAGACGCCATCGAGGGCGCGGAGCACCTGGCCGCCCATCGTGTATTCCTTGATCAGGTCCTTGGTTCGGACGATGTACTCATAGGTTACTGCCATCTTGCTTCTCCTAGAACTCGCTGCGGAGCGCCGCGGCGGGGGGCATCTTGGCGGCGCGCCAGGCGGGGTAGAACGCCGCCATCAGCGCCAGCACCGTGCCGATGACGATGCCGATGCCGATATTGACCAGCACCTCCACGGAGGCGCCGCTGAGAGCTCCCCAGAACTTGCCGCCGAACCGCACCCAGAGCACCAGCGCCATGGCCCCCGTGCCGACGATCGCCCCGACGACCGATGCCAGGAAGCCGGTGAAGCCCGCCTCGATCAGGAACACCTTCACCACCAGGCGGTCCAGCGCCCCGAGACACTTCATCGTGCCGATCTCGCGGTAGCGCTCGTTGACGGACATCAGCATGGAGTTGACCACGCCCACCGTGGAGACGAGGAGCGACATCACCACCAGCCAGTTCTGGCGCGTGCGCACCACGTCATCGTAGCCATCCCCGATGGACTTGAGGATCGCCGAGGTCATCAGCACCGATTCGAGGAAGGCGATACCGAGGAAGATGCCGGCCGCCGTGATCATCGAGCGCCAGAAGCGAACACGGATGCTGTCCCGAGCCATCTTCACCGCTTGAGACAGCGGCAGCTCGATCTGCCGCCGGATTCCGGCCTCTTGTTTGCTTGCCAATGTCGTGCAACCTTCCCACGGCAAGTGCTGAATATATCATCCAATAATAATTGGATGATATATTACTTCTCGACGACGAAGCCCACCAGGTGGCGCCGTCCGAGCTGGCGCAGGAACTCCGTCACCGAGACCTCCGCCTCTTTGCGCGTCAACTTGTAGTTTCGACAGAGGTACTCGACGATCCCGCTGATGGTATGTTCGCCGTCGCAGATCATCCAGACTGCCGAGCCCACCTCGTCGTCCAGCACCAACTGGCGCGTTCCAGGGATGAAGAAGAAGAGGTTGGCCACGCGGGCCATCCAGCCCTCCCGTCGGGGGATGGTGATCACCACCTTGCCCTCTTCGCCCTCTTCCCACTCCAGTAAGCTGTTCCGCACCGGCCGCGAGCGCATCGCCTGCTGGCGCGTCAACTGCGGATCTTTCTTTCGTCTCAACATCGAGTATCCACCGTAAGAAGCGGCAGGGACGGCCCTCAATCAATGCTGATGGATCTTCTCAACAAGCCACTGGCGCACGAGCGTCGTCGGGCCGACGCCCCTGGATCGGGCGATGTCATTCACCGCTTCGGCCTCATCCGGACGCAGGCGGATCTGGAGGACCGCTCCTTCCTCCCGCTCGAACACAAGCTCCACGACTTCCTCCAGATCATCCTCGAAGTCCGTGAGGTCGTGCTCGTCCCAGAAGCGCGCCAACTCCCGGATGGAATCCGTGTGAGGGATCGTACTCCTACTCATCCCGCTCTCCACCGATGATACCGCTGGCGACCGACTTCAGTGGCAGACCAGCGATTCCAGCGCCCGCTCCAACTCCGCAGTATCGCCACGCGGATGCACGGCGTGGATGGCGAAGATCTTGTTCTCTGCATCGCAGTGCCAGGCGCGCACGCTCATCGTCTCCGCGGCCGGCCGCCGCAGGAGCAGGCGCACCAGCGCCACCGCGCGCAGCCACACCTTCCGCGTCGGCCCGGAGAAGGCGGCCCCCGCGTGCCCGCGCCACTCCGCGCCGGTATCCGCCAGGCGGAAGTCCTTCCAGAACTTGCGCGATCTGCCGCGCAGGAACTCCGGCAGCGTCGCGTTCTTCATCGCCACGTTGGCCAGCGCCCAGCGCTCCGCCCGCAGCACGCGGTCGCCGCGCCGGAACTGCAGCATCGTGTACCCGGCCATCAACTGGTGCTTGTCCAGCGCCCAGCCGACCGGAATGCGCACTCCCAGACCGTAGAGCGACCAGAGCTCCCGGCCGTCCTCCCCGTGGTCCTCGATGCTGCTCAGGATGGTGGACGCCAGCTCGGCGTCCTGGCTGGCGGGAAACGTCGCCTGGGCGATGATGACGCGGCCGCAGCCGCGGCAGTACCACACCACCCCGAGCGCCTGCGAATCTCCCTTCCACCCGAAGAAGCGGCGGTTCTTGTCCGCGCGGGCCACCCGCACCGGCACCTTCGGCTTCTCCTGCCACTCGACGGCCTGGCGGCGCTTGCGCGCGGCGCGCTCCAGCGTGCGGCGGTACTTGGCGACCTCCCGCTCCACGTCCACCGACCCCTTGGGGGAGGCCCACTTCACCTCCACCGACGGGCCGTCCGGGCACTGCACGCGCAGATAGCCGGCGCCACGCTCGGTGCCGAGCGCCGCCGGGAACCAGTCCTCCGGCACCTGGAGGGAGATTCCCTGCCAGCCGATGGTGCTCCATTTCCCCTGCCGCCTGTCCGCAGCGGCCATCTGAGATGAGGCCATAGGCGATTTCAGATTCTCGGTCCGCGTGCCCGGCGGTTGAAACCGCGGGCAACGGGCACACGAAGTCCGCCTTCGCGGTCTACGCGGCCGAGTCGGCGCAGGCCGACTTCGTCTCGCCGTCGCCCGCGACCTCGGTCGCCGGGATTCCGTTCCGGCAGTGATGGCAGTTCCTCGCGCTGCAAGGGAGGCCGGCAACAGCCCCTGATATCAGGATCCGCCGCACGCGACCGGCGTTCCCCCGCCGGCGCCAGCCGGCGCGGCCGGCGGCACGCCCCCGTGCGCCGCCCCACCCTGGCGCTCCCGGGGATGAGAAAGAACAGCACTCCGCCCTTCCTCAGTAGGGCAGATACGACGTTGACTTCGCGATCATCCCCAGGGCCACGCCCGTCATGCCGACCAGGCCCATGCCGCACGAGTAGCCGGCCAGGAGCACCGGCGTATAGGCGCCCCAGCGGCTCCCGAATCGCTTTGAGAAGTAGTAGCGGCCCAGCATGGCGCCGACGAACATCGGCACCGCGCCGGTGGTCGGCATGCTGACACCGGTGATCATCCCGTAGAAGAGCATCGTCGGCAGCTTCAGCAGGTTGACGATGCCGTAGAGCGCGAAGCCGTAGGCGGAGGTGAGGGTGATCACGTTCCACTTGATCGCCTGCAGCAGCCAGTTGCTCTCCGGCGTCAGCGTGGCGGTGGGCCAAAGGGCCGCGTAGGTCGCCTCAATCGGCCACATCCGGTTGGCATACGGGTAGAGAGCCGATGGAATCTCGCCCATGCGCCAGAAGTAGGTCCAGAAGACGAAGCTGAAGAGGAGGACGATCGGGATGATCAGCACCTCCGCCTTGACGATGCTCCTGAACCGCGTGCCGGTGAGCTCCACCGAGCGGAAGAACTGCGCGCTGCCCCCGTAGTCGCCGAGCGGGATCGGCGCGAACCAGATGTCAATGCCCTTGTAGCCGCTGAGCACGAAGGATGCCTGGCGCAGGTAGGGGAACGACACGCCGCGGCCCGTCAGCCCGAACATCCGGGCGCTGATGTAGGAGTTGAGCGGCGTCCAGATGAAGCCGAAGAAGATGAGCAGCCACACCGGGAAATTCGGCACCAGGCGGTTGCAGATGACGACGTAGCAGAGGGTGCCGAACGCCCAGACGCCGATGGAGAGCCCCAGGTTCCAGTCGCCGCGGCCCGGGGGGGGAGCCTTGGGCGCCAGGCCGGTCATCACCTCGCCGCGCCGCCGCCGGCCGGCCTGGACGGCGGCCTTGCCGATGTTGTACATCCCGATCAAGGCCACGACGATGGCGCCACCGATGCCGACGCTCATCCAGAAGTCAATGCCGGTGGCGATGCTCGTCTGGATGATATTCATCCCCGGGTGCCAGTGGGGCAGCATCCCGGACCGGGCGAGGTGGGGCGCGATGATGAGCTGCGCGATCATGGCGCTGATGAACTCACCGACGATGAGCCAGAACGGGAGCACAAACCCGACCATGATGCTGACGATGTCGGAGCTGATAGCGATCTGCCCGGCCGGAAAGACGTGCTCGGTGTTCGGCATCAGATCCACGAAGGGGATCGGGATGAGCTGCAGCGCCCTGTTGAACGCCGCGGAGGTGACGGTGGGGATGCCGACATAGAAGAGGCCCCACACGAGGCCGAGCATCGTGCCGATGGAGAAGACGTTCCAGCGCCACGATTCCTTCTCCGACGACGCCTCGCCGAGGGCGGTGGCGCCCGCGGCGGCCACCGGCGCCAGCGGGAAGGGGAGGCGCTCCATGTCCGCGGTGATGCGGAACATGGCGTAGCCCATGCCCAGACCCATCGCCCGGTGCAGCACGGCGCCCAGCAAGAGGAGCGCGATCGGCACCATCCAGTCCGGGTGGAGGAAGTTGCGGCCGACCAGCGCCTCCGAGCCCGGCTTGGGCACCACCCAGGTCGGGATCCTGTCGGCGATGCCGAACGCCCGCGCCGCCGGCGACTGCACCAGGTACTGGTTCCAGATCAGGCCGGCGAAGGGGCCGCCCGCCAGGAAGTGCGACCCGGTGCTTGCCAGCGCCGCCGCCGTGTAGTAGAGGATGTAGATCTCCTGCTTGCGCAGGCGCGTGTAGGAGCGCTGCGCCACGTAGGTGAACAGGATGATCGTCACCCACTCCGCCGTCGAGCCGATGACCCCCGAGCCCGTGACCAGGCCCAGGTAGATGGCGGCCGGCATCATCACGATGCTCACGAAGAGCGCGCCGATCACCGTGTTCCAGGAGAATCCCTCCTCGAACTGCGTGACCTCCGGCAGCGCATCGAGGTGCGCCTCTTTCTCCAGACCGACCGCGCTGTCGCCGGCGGTGTGCTCGGCAGCCTCCACGGTAGGCTCTGCCGCGCGCTCCTCCTTGCTCTCGTCCACGGTCCTATCGGGCTTGTCCAAGGTCTAGTCCCCCCAGTCGTCAGCATGCCGTCCGCCGGATCAGTCCGATAGGGCCCATGATCCCTATCGCACAGAGACGAGGCAGCACACCAAGCGTCACACTGGCTGCACCACCGACTCCTCAGCGGATGCGCCCTCCTGCCGAGCGCCGAGGTAGCGCTCGCGGTCGTCGCTGCCCAGGGTGCGCCAGATCAGGAACTGCTTGCGCAGCGTGTTCAGGAAGCGGCGGTTGACGCGCTTCCAGTTCGAGACGTCACCGCTCTCGCGGTGAACGTAGAGCATGATATCGTAGACATCCTCCATGTCGGTCGGTGTGGTGCGCAGCTCGACGTGCTGGCTCACGCCGAGGTCGAAGGGCGCCAGCCAGGCCATCAGCTCGATGGAGTAGGTCTTGCCCAGCTCCACCTCGCCCTCGCCGTACTGCACGTTCTGGGTGACGAAGTCGCCGATGGAGTACTCCTCGTAGGCGCTGAACCACTCGTGCAGGAAGTGGTTGAGCGCGATCGCCTGGTCGCCGGTGACGGAGAAGGGGAGGGGGATCGCCCAGTCGTCTCCCTTGGGATCCGGCACTTTCCACGACCGGTCAATCGCGGGGGTGGCCACCTCCGATGCTTTCCGCGAGGGGTAGAGCGTGGAGAGGAGCACCACCGCGATCACCAGCAGCGTGCTGAACACCGCCGAGACGGAGGAGAAGTTGAGCGCCAGGAGCGGGAAGAGGTCGTACGTGGCGATGATCTTCACCGTCACCTGGCCCAGCAGGTAGCCGGTGATGGCGCCGATGACCGCGTAGACGAACGCCTCTGCCATGAAGAGGACGCCCACGTGGCTGGGCGCCAGGCCAATCGAGCTGAAGATGTGGATGTCGCGAATGCGCTCGAAGACCGAGCCGAGCATCGTGTTCAAGACGATCAGCGCGGCGATCAGGATCGGGATGAAGAGGTCGCCCACCCCGGTGATGGAGGTGCTGGCGATGGAAGACCAGCGGAAGATGTGGTCGCCCATCCCGGCGTAGAGGTTCATGCCGAGGCGCGGCATCAGTGCCTGCAGCACCTTGTCCACCGACTCCTTGGTGACGAAGTCCATGCCGAGCGAGCGCAGGCCGCCGCCGAGGTTGAGGATCGTCTGGAAGGGGATGATGACGATGTTGTCCGGCTCCAGGTGAACGTACTCGCGGAAGCCGGACTCGCCCATGTCCTTGCCCTGCTGACGCAGCTTCTCCATCATGATGAAGTCAACCGGCGTCAGCGGCTCGCGGTCGAGGTCCTTGATCCCCTTGAAGCGGTTGTTGTTGAGGATGCCGATGACCTTGAAGTCGGTGCCGCTGAAGCGCACCGTGGCCGTCTGGTAGTTGCGCTCGTCAATGCCGAGGCTCTCGGCGACGGCTTCCGGGAGGATCGCCACGTAGCGCTCATCGGGGCGCAGCCAGCGCCCGCAGGCCAGGGCCTTCTGCGGCCGCGTCACGGCCGCCTCTGCGTCCGTGAGGCCGACGACCGCCTTGGCGTCGTAGCCGGCGGTGTTCTTGTTGCTGGTGATGCGCACGAACGACTGCTCGCCGTATTCGCTGCTGAAGAACCAGGCGCGCGGGGCCACGGCGTGCTTCGCGCCGAACTCGTCGTGCATGATGCGGTAGGCGCTCTCCTCGAGCGGCGTCCACATCGCGTCGCGCAGCATCAGGCCCTGATACCCGGGCGTGCCCGGCGAGGGCACCTTGTTGAAGCGCATTCCCGTCACCACCGAGGTGAAGGAGAGCACCGTGAAGGTCAGGATGATCAAGGTGATGCAGGTGAAGAACGTGCGCGCCTTCCGCTTACGCATGTTGGAGACGCCGAGACCGAACGCCGCGATCGCCACGCCGGCGCGCCCGATGTCCGCTTTGTGGACGCCTCCGACCGCCTTCTGGTACTCCTTGAGCTGCTGCTCGAACTTGCCGACCACCAGGGTGATGATCATCACCGCCAGCGCCAGCATGATGAAGGCGAGGAGCACGATCAACGGGTTCATCGTGATCTCGAACGCGGGATGCACGTTCAGCAGGATCACGAAGATGACCACGAACACGCCCAGGCCCGCCAGGAGCTGCCGCTTCAGGTCGGAGAAGCCCCACAGCAGGCGCTCCATGAAGAAGGAGAAAGGCAAAAGGAGCCACAGGTAGAAAAGAACGCCCTTCACCACGTCCTGAGCAGTCCGTTGCACGTCCGGGTAGGCGCGTGACTCATAGCCCCAGGCGGCGCGGGAATGCGCGTCGAAGCGCTCGTAGTCCTTCGCATCCAGGGCTTCCTGTGCCTTCTCCAGCTCGGACTTCGCCAGCGCGTGGAGGTCGTTGAGGCCCTTGTTGATGATGCGGTACTTGGCGAGCCGCTGGATGCGGTACTCGTCCATGTTCCACATGTCCTGGGCCACCTTCTGCGCGGTGTTGAAGATGGCGCCGCTCGCCTTGGTCTCGTAGCCCTCGCCCTCGGGGTTTTGCTTGGTGGAGTTGATGAGGACGAACCGGGTTGAGATCGGGCCGGCGCCCATCAGCACCTTGATCCGGGTGGCCTTCTCCATGCCGGCCTCGGGGTGGGGCGGCGAGGAGTAGATGACGGCGGCGTCCTCCACGTGGCTGATCCAGAGCTCGGGCTTCGAGATCGCGTAGCCGTACATGCGCGGCTCGGCGTTGCTCTGCCCGTCCAGCACCGACAGGCCGGTGAGGGCGCGCAGCATCTGCGGGTCCACCAGGTCATAGAGGGAGGTGCTGACACAGTTGAAGACGACGATCGTCGCCTCCTTCTCGCCGGTGGTGACGGATTGCTGGAGCGGGTAGTCCTTGGCGCCGGTGACGCCCAGGTCCGGCGCGTAGTCAATCGCGCCGGTATCGGCGTTGATGTGGTAGGCGGCGAGGAAGGTGGGCGTATTGCGGCCATAGGCCGTCAGCGGCGCGACGCCCGCGAACTCGAAGCGGCCGCGGTCGTCCACCTGCTCCACCATCGGGCCGCGCACGCCCATGAAGGTCTTGTTCGCGTTCTCCACCACGGCCAGGCCGCCGGGCACTTCCTTGTCGGGGATGAAAGACCGCCGCGGGTCGAACTCCACGACACGCCCGTGCAGGCGGGCGAAGCCGCCGGTGAGCGTCATCCGCGAGAAGGTGGAGGGCTCCGTCACCGGCAGGGTCAGCTCCTCCGCGGCCTCCGGGTCGTTGTTGTCGTTCAGCATGTCGTAGTAGAGCGCCGCGAGGAGCCGCGCCTGGCGCGAGAGGTTGAAGATGCTCACCTTCTCCGGCGTGTCGAAGGGCGTGTCCACGTTCGGGCGGGCATCGTCGGTGGTGACGAAGCCGACTCCCAGGGCGCCCGCCATGGTCACCGGCTCGTGGTCCAGGGCGATCTTCCCGGGGATGAAGTTGCGCCAGTCCTTGCCGGAGATCGGGTTCACGCCATCGGCGAATAGCTCGCTCGGGGTTCCCCCGAGGGTGGTCTTGACGATCTGATCGGCGTTCTCGCGCTGCACGCGGGCGAAGTCGGCGAACTTCCGCTGGATGTCCTGGCGGAAGTTGTAGTACATCCCCTTGTAGAAGAGACCGACGCGCGGTGTCTTGCTGGTGAGGTCCAGGGCGGTGAAGACGTAGAGCCTTGGTTTGACCTCTTCCGCCTTCGGTGAGAGCGACACGAAGAAGAGGAGGCCGCCGGCCAGCGCCGCGGCGCCGACGACGCGCAGCACCTTGCCGGCGATGCCGAACCGCCCGAGGGGCCGAAGCAGGCTGATGATGCAGAGGAGAAGGATGACCCCGACGACTCCCTTGCCCGCGTTCGTCGAGCGGTTGCCGAGCCAGTTGGTGAAGCGCACCTTCGCGGGGGGGAGTCCGTACTCGTGGAAGTGGTCCTCCATGTAGGCGCGGATGCCCTTGAGGGCCAGGTGGTGCGCGCCGGTGGCGAGGAAGAGAACGCTGCGCTTGGGCCGCTTCTTGGCGTAGAGCCGGGCCAGCTCGATCTGCGTGGCGACACCGCACGCCGCTTCAGCGCCGGGGGAGAGATCCGGCACCACGGACATCGAATCGTAGTAGGACTCGACGATGATGTACTGGTTCTGGAGCTTCGGGTCGGTGCCGCGCACCCAGCCGACGATGTTGCGGGCGGGCCGGCGCTGCCAGAAGACTTCCGAGAAGAGCTGCGCCTTGGGGACGAGCTGGTTGCCGTCGCTGGCGAGTTGGTAGCGGGCGCGGATGGCGTCGGCGTCGCTGCGACTGATCCAGAAGCGCGGGATGGCGAGGGGGATCGAGATGAACTTCCCTTCGGCTTCCCCGCGCTGGGTGCTCTCCGGCTCCACGAAGAGGACGGCTTTCGCGCCGAGGCGAGGGGCGTTGAGCCACTCCTGCGCGGAGTTGAAGTCCACCATCACCACCGAACCGTCCACGGTCTTCCCGTTGAAGTGGGCCAGCTTGCCCGGGCCGACGTCAATCACCGGGGCCTGCAGGCCGCCCTTCTCGGGCGAGGGGAGCTTCGAGGTCTGCACCATGTTCGGCCACAAGGGGTAGAGCCGGTAGCGCACCCCGTCAATCACCATCCAGGCGCCGAGCACGGCCAGGCCGTCACGGTAGGCGTCGGCGAGGAGGAGACGGTTCAGGGCGACGAGCTGGCGTCCCTGTGGCTGCTGCGCCAGGAGCTGCCGCGCCTCCGAGCCGAGGGAGACGCCGGCGAAGCGCCGGGGGTCGTAAAGGGAGGGACCCTCGCACAGCCAGTTGAGCGCGTCAATGAGATAGGGCTCGAGTTGGACGAGGACGGCGCGGAGCGCGGCATCCGCCTTCTGGTGGGCTGCTTCGGCTTGGGACAATGCCGCCGGCTTGCTGATCGGGAGGCCGCCGGGAAGCGCGGGCTGCGTCTTCTTCAGCTTCTCGAAAGCGGCCTCCTCACGCTTGACGGCGGCATCGGCCTGAAGAAACTCCTGGAGCGGGTCCGGGCAGGCATTCAGCAGCGCGCGGGTGTCCGGCGGGAGCTGGCTGATCACGTGTCGCGTGAGGGCATCCGGCGAGGCCTGGGTGAGGCGACCGACGAGGCGGATCGGGTCCCGGATGCGAAGGCCATCGCTGACCGGCACGCTCACCTCGAACTGCTCGGCGGCGACTTCCGTGAGGCCGGCGGCGCGGAACTGGTCCTCCACGTACGCCGCCGCGCGCCGCGCGCCCGGATAGCCCGGCACACGCGACCCGAACGCGGCGAGGGCGCGGATATGGCGGTCGAGCGCTGCCGGCTCGATGCCCGCTGTCAGCTCGCGGTAGGCCGCCTCCGTTGCCGGATCCAGCTCCTTCTCGGCGGACTGGCCGTGGGCGGCATGCCCCGTCACGGCCAGCGCCAGACCCATCAGGAGGACGAGACACGGAATCCGGTGGTGCTTCATCTCCGATCCTTTCCACACCGGGCGCTGCTCCGGGGGTGACGAGCGACGCTCTCGCCGCTCTGTGACCGTGGAACCTGGCGGCATCATGTGGGACCCCGAAGCGGGCACGCAGCCGAGCCACAACAGGATTTGCAGCGTCGCGACGGACGGAGCGCCGCCGCTCCGCCCCGATCATAGCACACGCTCGCCGAAAGATCAACGGCAGGAGGCCCCGATCCTGTCTTCGGCGCCCGCGCCGCCATCTCCTCTCCTCCCTTTCGCGCCGCAGACACCGGAGCCCTTCTCGCGCCGCCCGCTCCCGACATCACGCCCGTGGCTCGCCCGCGCCGACGAGGCGCTTGAGCTGCTCCAACAGGTCATCCGCCGGGTCGAAGGGGAAGTCAATCGGGCGCGACTCCACGGCGCTCGCGTAACTCGCCAGGATGACCAGCCACTCGTCGAGCGAGGTGGCCAGGTTGTTGGGGTGCGTCTTCGCGTCGTCCGCCAGCCAGTCGAAGAGGGCGTTGGTCAGGCCGGCCTGGCCCGGTAGATCCTCTTCGCCGTAGACGTGATCGCCCTGCTGCGCGCTGCCGCCGGGCCCGGAGCACTCCCAGCCGTTCATGCGCCAGTGGACGAAGCCGTGGGTGCCGTAGACGGCGATGCGCTTGTGCATGTGCGCCCGAGCCGCCTGCGCGGTGATCAGGGGCGCGCCGGCGCCGGCCTGGAGCGCCGCCCGCGTGCCGTTCGCGAAGGTGATGAGCGACTCGGCCGCGCGCGGGCCGGGATGGTGCCCGTTGATGTCGTCGTAGCCGGAAGCGGCGCCGAAGACCGTCCGGGGCGCGGCATAGGCGTTGAAAGCGAACATCAGGTCGAGCACGTGTACGCCCTGGCCGGACATCGGGTAGAGGGCGGAAGCGTCAATGAAGCGCACCTCCCCGATCCGCCCCGCGGCGACGTGGGCCAGGAGCTGGAGGATCCTCGGGTGGTGGCGGAGCTGGTGGTTCACCACGAACTTCGTGCGCGAACGGGCTTCCAGGGCACGGAGCGCCTTGTAGTCCGCGGCACCGGTGCAGACCGGCTTCTCGACGATGACGCCGGGCACGCCCGCTTCGGCGAGGCGCGCCATGAGCCCGACGCGGGCGGTGGGCTGGGTGACCATGTGGACCACGTCCGGCTTCTCCCGGCGCAGCATCGCATCCAGATCGGTATAGCGCGCGGCGACCTCGAAGGCATCGCCGAAGGTGTTGAGGCGCCGCTCGTCCAGGTCGCACACGGCCACGACCTCGCCCCGGGTGATCAACCGGTAGGCCTCGGCGTGCCCGCGGGCGCGCCCGCCACAGCCAAGGATCGCGCAGCGGTATGGCATCGGTCGGCTCTCCTTCCCCTGCCGCGGCGGCAGGCTTCCATGCGGGTGGTTCGGCGGGAACACGGAAGATCCTGCACGCGAAGGAGCGTTGCCGGGCGAGCGCCCTGCGCCGGCGACCGGCGGGAGGCGCATCACCTTCGGTTGGCACAGCCTTTGCAGACTGTCGCAGGGGACCAGGAGCGCCTGCTCGGAGCCCCGGACCAACAGCGAAGAACCCGCCGGTTTCGGGAGACGTGCAGCCCGGCGCCGCCGGTCGGCAGCGACGCCGGGGATCGTTCGGCGGCGCGGGTCCCCGGCAGCCGGCGATCACCGCCGGAGCGCCCACCGGGCACCGGGCCGGCGCCACCGTCTGGTTGCTCGGCGGTCCCGCACGCCGCAAGAGGGTCCCCGTGGAGGAGGGAAGGTAGAATGCTTGTTAACCGCACGGAGTGGGCGGACCCGCCGAGGCCGAAGCGCAGCCGCGGCTACTCGCTCATCGAGGTCATCGTTGCCATCTCGGTCGTCGTGGTCGGTCTCCTGGGGGTGTTCCACCTGATGACCACCAATCTACTGACCAACATGGATGCCCGCAACCGCGCCGTCGCCACCCACTTCGCCGAGCGCCAACTGGAGGCGGCGCGCAGTGTCCCGTTCGCACTGGTGACGAGCCAGGCCGCCGCCGCCAGCCCGGACTTGGCCGATCTGGGGCCGAGCGCGACCTGGGAACGCACGGTGACCCCGGTCGGCGGCAGCACGACCATGTCGGGAGTTGCCATTACGGTCCGCTGGCTGCACCAGGGGCACCCACAGGCGCTCACGTTGACGACATTGATCAACCGCGACGGCATCAATGCGATCGGCGGCCCCTAGCCGCCGACGCCATGGAGGGTTTTCGGTATGAACTGGAAAGGAAGGACCACTCGGGGCGGGATGACCGTCGTCGAGGTGCTGATCGCCACGGCGATCGCGCTGCTCGTGGCGGGGGTCGTCACCCAGGTGCTGGTGCTGACGGTACGGACCACCAACCAGACTTCGGTTCAGGCGGATCAGCAATCGAGTGCCCGGGTGGCACTGCGCGATTGGGAACACCAATTGCGCGACGGCTGGGCGGTGCTGACCACCTACACGATGCAGTCGGGGCCGAACGCCGGCACCGTCTACAACACTCAGATAACGGACACGAGCCAGACGGTCATCGCGGCCGTGCCCTCGCTGGACGGCAGCGGCGTGCCCTGCTCCTGGCGCGGGCAGAGCGTGATCTTCGACTGCCTCATCTGGCACGCGACCCGGCAGGCGGACGACACCTGGGATCTGCAGCGGCTGACGGTGCCGAACGCCTTCCAGATGCCCCTCACCTTCTTCGCGCTGCGGGTTCGCGAGCGCCCATCGCTGCTCGGCTGGCTCATCACCCCGGCGCTGGCCAAGAAGCCCGACGGCTCAACGCCCCCCGGGACGACCGACCCCCCTCCCGGCACCCCCTCGGGCACCAGCTACACGCCGCCCACTTCCTTCGCCCGCACGGCCGAGCTCAGCCCCGTCACCCTCTTCGCGGGGGCATCCACGCTGGATATCAAGCTCCTGAGCGGCGTGGGATCGGTGCTCGCCGCCATCGGCGGCGCCGGCGCCCCCGCGGCCGTCGCAACGGCGCAGCCCCTTCCCGTCTGGATTGACAGCACGGGAAACCGCCTGACGACGCCGGTCACCGTGACCGATGTGGCCAACCTGCGCATCTCCCTGGAGTTCTCGGGGGCGGCCGCTACCCTGGAGAGCGGCCGGGGCGAGACAACCCTGGCAGACACGCAGGCCACCACTATCCGTCTGCGCAACCGGCAGAGCTGGTAAGGGAGGATACCGATGGAATCTATTGTCTCTTCGCGTGACCGGCGGCGAGGCGCCGCCCTCGCGATGGCGATCATCATCACGGCGGTGTGCCTGACGATCACCGGCGGGCTGATGCAATACATCATTGTGGAATACCAGGCCACCCACCTCGACTCGCGGCGCGTGCAGGCGCTTTACTGCGCCGAGGCGGGCGTCGAAAAGGCGGTGGAGGTGCTGCGGAGCGCGCCGCTCGCCACCGCGATCAGCGAGACGAGCCTCGCCGCCGATGTCTCCGGGGCGGAGGGGAGCTACGAGGTGACCATCGCGCCGATGACCAGCGACCCGATCGGCGCCCGCAGAATCACCGCCACGGGCTACGTGCCCTCGAAGGCGGACGCGGTCGTCAGCCGCACCGTCGTGGGGGTCTATGCGGCCCCCAGCTTCCGCTTCGGCACGGACGCGGTGCGCGCGCGGCGAGGCGTCCGCTACGCCTCGAACAACGACATGACGGTGGTGGTGAACGACTCCTACAGCGTGGTGAGCGACCCCACGGTGAATGCGAACGTGCGCGTCACGGGCAGTCCGCCGGGCGACGGCGGCGTGGCGAGCATCGCCGCGAACCTGGCCCGCGTCGCCGGCAGCGTCAGCGCCCCGCAGGGGGTGGACGTTCTCCCGGGCAACGCTCAGGGGATCACCCAGAACAGCCCGGACAACTACGACCCCTTCGCCTTTCCAGACGCGAGCGCCCTGGGGACGTGGGACAGCGATGGCGATCTGATCTGGCCGCCGGCGCCCGGCACCCTCGCCCGGGCCTACTACGAGGAAGCGATCAGCGCCGGGAACATCATCTACTCGCCGAAGGGGACCATTACTGCGCCCGCGTTCATCAACCTCGGTGGCGACGACGAGTTGGAGAACGTCACGCTCCGGGGGCCGGGCACCATCTTCGTATACGGCGATCTGGGCAGCGGCGTCACCAACGGCGCGCCGCCCTGCACGCTGGTGATCTCCGGGAACTTCGAGACGCAAGGCACCGAGTGGTACCGCTTCGTCCGCGGCGGCACCGACCCGGAGCCCCCTTCGCTGGTGATGTTCGGGAAGACGGCCGAGATCGCCGGGAACTCGAACTGGTGGCTGGATGGGCCGCTCTTCTCCTACAATCCCGATTCCGAGATCATCATCAACGACTCGGCCATCGGCTGCTTCGGGGCGCTGATCTCGAACGGGTGGGTACACTTCAAGTCGAACAAGGGGGCTCTCGGCTTCCCGCAGTTCCTGAAGAACAAGAATTTCACCTCCAAGGGCATCCCCCGGGTGCTCTCGTACGCAGCGCGGTGAGGGGGTGAGCGGGTGCGGCCCTCTTCCCCCTGCCCCCCCATAGGCGTTAACATAAGGCGTGGGTTGGTGCCACCCGGTATGAAACCGGGGTGCTCCGAGCCTACGGCTGGCCGTCCTTCGGACGGGAGAAGG
>JACQGM010000153.1 GCA_016199585.1 Armatimonadota bacterium | reverse complement strand
GCGGGTCAGGGAGAAGGGGATGCTCTCCGAACGCCCGTTCCTCCCCGCCTTGACGGTATCCCCCTGCATCGTGTAAGATCCTTCAAGCACTGTTGCCCGAGCGCTATTGGAAGTGCGGAGTGCCAGGTGCGGAGTGCGGAGTGGCGGCGACCGGCCGCGCACTCCGCACTCGGCACTCCGCACTCGGAGTAACCGATGTCAACCGACGAGATACGCGAACTCTTCTTCCGCTTCTTCGAGACGAAGGGGCACCTGCGCCTGCCGAGCGCGTCGCTCATCCCCGACGACCCGACGCTCCTCCTCACCGGCGCGGGGATGAACCCCTTCAAGAGCTACTTCATCGGCGCCGAGACCCCGCCCTCGCGGCGCGTCGTCACCTGCCAGAAGTGCGTGCGCGTCGGCGACGTGGACAACGTCGGCCGCACCCCGCGCCACCATACCTTCTTCGAGATGCTCGGCAACTTCAGCTTCGGCGACTACTTCATCCGCGAGTCGTGCGCCTGGGCCTGGGAGTTCAGCACCGAGTGGCTGAAGCTCGACCCGGAGAAGCTGCGCGTCACCATCTACGAGAATGACGAGGATGCCTACACGGCGTGGATCGAGGACGTCGGCCTCGCCCCCGACCGGATCACCCGCCTGGGCGAGCACGACAACTTCTGGCCCGCCGACGCGCCCTCCCTCGGGCCTAACGGCCCCTGCGGCCCCTGCTCCGAAATCTTCTACGACATGGGCGAGGCGCTCGGCTGCGGCAGCCCCGATTGCAGCCCCGGCTGCGACTGCGACCGCTGGCTGGAGTACTGGAACCTCGTCTTCCAGGTCTACGACCGCAAGGAGGGTGGCGTCCTCGACCCCCTGCCGCAGAGGAACATTGACACCGGCCTCGGGCTGGACCGGATCGCGGCGATCCTCCAGGGTGTGAGCAGCAACTTCGAGAATGATGTCTTCCGCCGCCTCCTCGCCGCTGAGTCGGAGCTGTTCGGCCGGTCTTACGGCGCCGAGGCGCGCGACGACCTCTTCATGCGCGTGATCGCCGACCACGCCCGCGCCGGGGTCTTCCTGGTGGGCGATGGCGTCAACCCCGCCAACACCGGGCGCGGCTACGTGCTGCGGCGCATCCTCCGCCGGGCCATCCTGCGCGGCGACCTGCTGGGGATGAAGGAGCCGTTCCTGCACCGCCTGGCGCCCCCCATCGTCGCCATCTACCGCGAGGCCTACCCGGACCTGCCGGGCAAGGAGGAGTACGTCGCGCGCATCCTGAATACCGAAGAGGAGAACTTCCGGCGCACCCTGGCCCAGGGGATGCAGCGCCTGGAGGAGTACCTCGCCGCCGCCTCCGAGCGGATGATCCCCGGCGAGGTGGCGTTCCTCCTCTACGGCACCTTCGGCTTCCCGGTGGAGTTGATCGAGGAGATCGCCGCCGAGCGCGGCTTCAGCGTGGACCAGGAGGGCTTCGTGCGCTCGTTGGAGGAGGAGAAGCGCCGGGCGCGCGAGGGGGCGCGGATGCAGGGCGACATCTTCGTCACCGAGAAGGGCGCCCTCGGCGAGATGATCCGCGCCTTCCCGCCCACCGAGTTCCTCGGCTACGCCGTCACCGAGGCGGGCGCGGAGGTCCTCGGCATCGTCTCCGGTGAGGAGCGCCTGGGCGAGGCGAGCGAAGGCCAGGAGACGCAGGTGGTCCTGGACCGCACCCCCTTCTACGCCGAGGCGGGCGGGCAGATCGGCGACACGGGCGAAATCCGCTCCCCCTCCGCGCGCCTGGAGGTCCTGGACACCCAGCGCAAGAGTGACCTGGTGCTGCACGGCGCCCGCGTGCTGGCTGGTACTCTCCGCGAGGGCGACTCGGTCACCGCCGTCGTCGAGGGGAGCCGGAGGCAGGCGATCCGGCGCCACCACAGCGCCACTCACCTGCTGCACGCCGCCCTGCGCCGGGTGCTCGGCACGCACGTCGAGCAGAAGGGATCGCTGGTGGCCCCCGACCGCCTGCGCTTCGACTTCTCGCACTACGCCGCCGTCGAGCCGGAGGCGCTGCGCCAGGTGGAGCGGATGGTGAACGAGCGGATCATGGCGGACCTGCCGGTGTCCACTACCGTGGCCGACATCGCCGAGGCGCAGCAGATGGGGGCGATGGCGCTCTTCGGCGAGAAGTACGGCGAGAAGGTGCGCGTGGTGCAGATGGGCGACTTCTCGCTGGAGCTGTGCGGCGGCACGCACGTGGAGCGCACCGGGCAGATCGGGCTGGTGCGCATCGTGGGCGAGAGCAGCATCGGCGCCGGCCTGCGCCGCGTGGAGGCCGTCACCGGGCACGGCGTCATCGAGCAGCTCGACCGCGATGAGGCGCTGGCGGCGCTGGTCGCGGGCGCGCTGAAGACGACCCCGGCCGAGGCGCCGGCGCGCGCCGCCGCCCAGGTCGAGGAGATCGCCGCCCTGCGCCACGAGGTGCAGCAGCTTCGCGCCCAGCAGGCCAGCGCCCGGGCGGGCGACCTCGCCGCGCAGGCACAAGAGGTGAAGGGCGTGAAACTGATCGCCGCCCGCGCCGGAGGCGCCGACCGCGAGGCCCTCACGCGCATGGCCGACGCCCTCGCCGAGAAGCTGCGCTCCGGCGTGGTGGTCCTGGCGGGCGTCTCCGACAGCACGGTGCTCTTCGTCGCCAAGGCCACGCCCGACGTGGTGAAGCAGGGGGCGCACGCCGGCAACCTGGTCCGCGCGGTAGCGAAGGCGGCCGGCGGCGGCGGCGGCGGCCGCCCCGACTTCGCCCGGGCCGGCGGCAAGGACCCGGCGAAGGTGGACGCGGCGCTGGAGATGGCGGCGGGGGTGCTGGAGGGGATGGTGAAGGGGTAGTTTGGGCGTGCGGCGCTTGTGCCGACGCCTTTGGTGAGAGGAGCGCGACGACGATGAGTGCGGCAGCGGAGACAGCAGCACGGATGGTGGAATCGCTTCCGCCGGAGACGCAGGAACGCGTTGTGGAGCGGCTCCGTGAGCTGATCGCCGAGGCGACGGAGGATTCGCGCTGGGACGCGCGGTTCGATGCGAAGCGAGATGCTTTGCGCACGGCGGCGCGGGCGGCGCGCGAAGCCATCAAGAAGGGCGAGGCGACGCCGATGGACTACAAGGCACTCTGATATGCCGGACCGTGCCGTTCGCAGAGGAGGTTGGCATGCCAACCCGGGCAGAGGAACTGGCGGAAGAGATCGCCGCGCTGGACGAGAGCGTGCAGGAGGCGATCTGGGAGCACGTGGCGGAGATCAGCTTCCGGCGGGGCTTGCATGCTCTGTCCGAGCGCTACCGTGAGCGTCTTCGCGCTCGCGGCGAGCTGAACTACACGGCTGAAGAGATCATGGGCGACCTGGCGCAGCTCCGGGAGGAAGTGGCGGCGCGTGATTACGCCGGGTGATCGGGTCGTCCTCGACACGAATATCCGGGTCTTCGGTCTGCGCGCCCATCCGGAGAAGCCCGCCTGTGCGGCTCTGCTGGATCGGTTGCGCGCCTTCCGCGTGGTTCTGCCCCGCCAGGTTCTCCGGGAGTTGCAGGTCAACCTGGCGCCCGCTGAGATGAGGATGCTGTTTGCGCTGCTGAGGCAGCTTCCAACCAGGGCGGAGATCCATTGGGAAATGGTGAAATCAGAGACGATCCGCAGGTACCAGGAGCTGGGCTGCAAGATGGGCGACGCGGTGATCGCTGCACACCTGGATGAGCTTGGTGTTCGGGTCCTTATCAGCGAGAACCGCCACTTCCTGAGTGAGATCGAGGGGCTGCCATTCCAGACGTTGAGCGCCGAGGACGCGCTGGCAGAGCTGGACGACGGTAGCGCATGACGCCGGGTGTGTGGATGCAGGCGGTACCCGCCGCCCCGACTTCGCCCGGGCCGGCGGCAAGGACCCGGCGCAGGTGGATGCGGCGCTGGCGGCGGCGGGAATGGTGAAGGGCACCGTCGGATGAGAATCTCAGTGATCATCCCCACGCTCAACGAGGAAGAGGCCATCGCCCACGTGCTGGGCGACATCCCCCCCGGCCTCGCCGCGGAGGTGGTCGTCGTGGACGCAGGGTCCACCGACCGCACGCGCGAAATCGCCGGAGGCCTCGGAGCGCGGGTCGTCACCGACACGCGCCGGGGGTACGGCCGGGCGTGCCTCACCGGCCTGGATGCCGTGCGCGACCCCGAGGTGGTGGTCTTCCTTGATGGCGACTACAGCGACCGCCCGGCCGAGCTTCCCCGGCTGCTGGCGCCGATCGCGCGGGGCGAGGCCGACCTCGTGATCGGCTCGCGGCTGGCCGGCCCGCGGGCGAAGGGCGCGCTGGGGTGGCACTCGGTGTGGGGCAACCGGGTGGCGTGCGCGATGCTCCGTCTCCTCTGCGGCGCGCGTCTCACCGACCTGGGACCGTTCCGGGCAGCGCGCTACCGCGAGCTGATGTCGCTCAAGCTGGAAGAGGCGGGCTACGGCTGGCCGGTGGAGATGGTGATCAAGGGTCGGATCGCCGGGCTGCGCATCGGCGAGGTACCCGTCAGCTACCACCCGCGCATCGGGCAGTCGAAAATCACCGGCACGCTGCGGGGCACCGCCCTCGCCGTGGCGCACATGCTGGCGTGCATGTGGCGCAGCCGCCGATCCGCCCTCGCCCGGCGCGAGCGGGCGTGATCGTCCGCCGGTATCCCCGTTGGCTGCGCCGGGTCCGGCGGATCAGACGGATCGGCCGGATCAGACGGATCCGGCCGATCCGTCTGATCCAGCCCGGTCGGCCACGGCCCCCCTGCTACCCCTCGCTCCCCTCCGGCTTGCCGGCTCTCCGCTTGCGCCGCGGCCACCACTCCCACGCGAGCAGCAAGTACACCGGCGCGTACTGCACCCAGAGGCGCACCGGGATCGAGGGCGGCAGCCATCTCGGCAGATGCTTGATCGAGACGAGCGCCGTGAACGCGAAGCCGCTGGCGGCCGGGGAGAGAGAGAGGAAGGGCGCCAGCCACACCAGATACCAGGGATGCGCCACGGGACTGGTGAATAAGGAGAGAAGGAAGGCGTGGTAGAGGCGGCGCCAGAGGTCCTCCCGTCCATCCACGGGCCGCCGGGCAAGCAGGAGGCAGCCTGCCGCGAGGAGGCCCGCCAGGATCCGGCGCGAAGTCCTGCCGGGGAAGGGCACGCGGCCGACAAGGGCCGGGTAGAGGATCTCATAGAGGCTGCCATTGTTGCGCCAGCGGCGGGCCATCGCCCGGGCGCCGCCCATGAGGTGCTCGCCCGCGTCGAGGTAGGGCGCCAGGGTGAGCGCGGCCACCGCGAGGGCCAACGAGGCCACGCGCAGGCCGCGCCACCGGGCGATCACCGGCAGCGCCGCGAGGGCGTACGGCTTGGCTGCCAGCGAGAGGCCGAGGAGCAGGGCGCCCGCGGTCTGCCCCGCCGCGTCGTCGCGCTCGAGGGCCAGGAGCGCCAGCAGGAAGAGCGCCACCCCGAGCGCGTCCACGTGCCCGGAGAGCGCCGTTTCCGAGATGACCAGCGGGTTCCAGGCGTAGAGGAGCGCGTGCGCGGCCGGGCGGCGGGCGCGCCGCAGGAGGCCGATGAGCGCGAGCACCGCCGCCAGGTCGGCGGCAACCAGGAGCAGCTTGAGCGCGATGGGGTCATCCTGCCGGATACCGGCCGCCAGGCGGAAGAGCGCCTGGGCGACGGGTGGGTACGGCGTGCGCACGGATCGATAGGAGATCCGGTGCCAGAACGGCCCGCGCAGGGGCGCCAGCTCGGGGGCGTCCGGGGCGAAGGCGTAGGGGTTGTGCCCGGCCGCCGCGACCTTGCCGTCCCACAGGTAGCGGAAGAGGTCGGTGGAGAGCGTGGGCTCGGCGCTAACGAGGGACAGGCGGGCCGCGAGGGCGACGCCGAGAATGGCGGCGAGCCCGGCGCGGGAGGAGCAGGCATCGGGCGCGCGCACGACCACGATGCCGGCCAGGCCGTAGAAGGCGAACGCGCCGGCCAGGGCGATGAGGTAGCGGGGCACCTCGTTGAGCAGTGACGATACCCCTGCCGAAGGCGCCAGGAGCGCCGTGATCGCCCCGCCGCAGAGGAAGAGGAGAGCCAGCGAAGCATGCCTGAAGTGACGTGTCATGGCGCCGGCCCGGTGATCGCCGTGATGGCCAAGGCGCCGCGCCCCGGCTGCGTCAAGACCCGCCTGCTCCCGATGCTCAGCCCCGAAGAGGCCGCCGAGCTGCACCTGGCGTTCCTGCGGGATACCCTCGCCCGGGTGCTCGCCGTGCCGTCAGCGCGCGCCGCCGTGGTCTGCCCGGCGGCGGATACCGACTCGCTCGCCGCCTGTGTGCTCCCCGGAGTGACGGTCCAGGCGCAGACGGGCGCCGGTCTGAGCGCGGCCCTCCACTTCGCCCTGGGGCACTTCCACGCCCTCGGCCACGACCCGGTGCTCCTCCTCGACAGCGATTCGCCGCACCTTCCCACGCGCTACCTCCGGCGGGCGCTGACGGAGCTGCGAGAGAGCGACCTCGTCGTCGGGCCTACCGACGATGGCGGCTACTACCTGGCAGGCGCCCATCGGCCCCACCCCGATCTCTTCGAGGCGAGCAGCATCGGCACCGACACCGCCCTCAGCTCCCTACTCCGCCACGCCGCGGACCTGCGTCTACGCACCGCTCTCCTCCCCACCTGGTTCGATGTGGACCGCCCCGAGGACCTCTCTCGCCTGGCCGCAGAGCTCCATCGCGACCCCGGCGCCGCCCCGGAAACCGCTCGCTGCCTCTCCCGCCGTGGGCTATAGAAATCGGCGCGACGAGCCGATAATTAGTGAAGAGAGGAGAGTCGCGCGTGTCCACCGGCGCCAACGCACAGAATGGCATCGTCCTGTCCCACCGCGGCAACGTGCTGAGTGTTCGCGGCGCCGTGGACCTGGGCAACGTGAGCCTGCTGCTGGGCGCCCTGAAGCAGTTGCGCGACGCTCACCCGGTCGTCGTCCTGGATGCGTCCGAGATAACCTACATGGACAGCACCGGGTTCGGGGTGCTCCTGCGCGTCTGCCGCGAGCTCCGCCACCGCGGCGGACGGTTGGTGCTCCGCCGCCCCGCGCCGCACATCCGTCGCATGCTCGAGGTGACGGAGATGCTCCACCTCTTCACCTTCGAGTAGCCGACCCCCTCGCGCCCGGGTACACCTTCGCCAGCCGCACCACCATCCCGCGCGTCGTGTACTCGAACTCCACCGAGTCCATCACCGCCTCCATGTAGAAGATCCCCATGCCGCCTTCGCGGATCTCCTCCGGGCGAGGCAGGACCACCTCCGAGCGGTCGAAGCCGAGGCCTTCATCCGCCACTTCCACCACGACCGCGTCTCGACCGACGAGGCAGCGGACGGTGACGCGGTCCTGCTCGCCCCGGGGCGAGCCGTGCCGGACCGCATTGGCGAACGCCTCGCCGACGGCCAGCTCGAGATCGGCGCAGCAGGCCGGGGTGAGGGGCGTCCGCGCGGCTTCCTGAATGACGGCCCGCCGCACCTGCGCGCAGGCCTGGGCCGTGGCGGGAACGACAAACCGGAAGACGTCCCACCGTCCCACGCCGGTGTCCGTGTGCCGGCGGCGCGCCGGCAGCGGCAGCGCCTCACTGGCGAGGCCGAGGACCTCTGCCGCATGGCTGAGATTCAGCATCCGCATCAGCGTGGCGGAGGGGTTGCGAACTCGCACCGATCCCCCGGCGCCGCTCGCACGGGTGGCGACGGCGATCAGCGCCAGCAGACCGGCGCTATCCACATAGCCCGCTGCGCCCAGGTCCACCGTCAAGTCCTTCTGCCCCTGGTTGAGCAGGTGAATGAGGTGCTCACGCGTGCGCGACGCACTCGCGAAGTCCAGGTCGCCTTCGATGTTGTGGATCACCGCAGACATCCCTTCCCCTTTCCCCGCGTCTTACCCCGCCGCTGCCGCCACGCGCTCCTCAACGGGCATCATGTGCCCACACTCCCTATTGAGACATTTGCGGTAGCGCGCCTGGTTCCTTCCGTCCCTCTCCGTCATCAGCGCGCCGCACCGGGGGCAGCGGGCGTCCACCGGGCGCTCCCACACGGCGAAGGTACACTTCGGGTACTCGGAACACCCGTAGAACGTCTTGCCGCGCCGCGACCGTTTCTCGACGATCTCGCCCGGGCAATCCGGCTGGGTGCAGCGCACGCCGACGCGCTTCAGGATCGGCTGCGTGCCCTTGCACTCCGGGTAGCCGGAGCAGCCGAGGAACTTCCCGTAGCGGTTCTCACGGATCACCATCGGGCGGCCGCAGAGCGGGCACTTCTCCTCGGTCATCTCCGGCTCGACGCGAACGCGCTCCGCCTGCTCTTCCGCCTCGGTCAGATCATGGGAGAAGGGGGTGTAGAACCCGCGCACCACCTCCACCCAACCGGCCTTGCCCTCCTCCACCTCGTCTAGCTCGCTCTCCATCGCTGCCGTGAAGCGCACCTCCATCACGCCGGGGAAGTGCTTCACCAGGAAGTCGGTGACGCGGCACCCGAGCTCGGTCGGGCGGAACTTCTTCTGCTCCAGCACCACGTAGCCGCGGTCCTGGATCGTGGCGATGATGGATGCGTAGGTGCTCGGCCGACCGATGCCCAGCTCCTCCATCTCCTTCACCAGCGTCGCCTCCGTGTAGCGAGGCGGCGGCTGGGTGAAGTGCTGGCGGGGCAGGATGTCGAGCAGCCGCAGCGCCTGATCCTTGACGAGGGCGGGAAGGATGGCGGTCTCGTCCTCCTCGGCGGCATCACGGCTCTCCGTATAGAGGATGGTGAAACCCGGGAACCTGACCACCGAGCCGCTGGCGCGGAAGGTGTAATCGGCGGCCTGGATGTCAACGGTGGTCACATCCAGTACCGCGGATGCCATCTGGCAGGCGACGAAGCGTTCCCAGATCAGCCGGTAGAGCCGCTGCTGGTCCGGCGTGAGGTATGACCGCATCTGATCGGGGGCGCGCTCCACCGAGGTGGGCCGGATCGCCTCGTGGGCTTCCTGAGCCCCCTTGCGCGACTTGTACGTCCGGGGCGCCTGCGGCACGTACTCCTTCCCCCATCGCTCCTCGATGTAGCCGCGGGCTTCCTCGACCGCCTGGCCCGCGATGCGCACCGAATCGGTGCGCATGTAGGTGATCAGGCCGTCCGTGCTCTGCTCACAGACTTGGATCCCCTCGTAGAGCTGCTGGGCGACCGCCATCGTGCGCCGGTTGCTGAAGCCGAGCCGCCGCGCCGCCTCCTGCTGCAG
>JACQGM010000152.1 GCA_016199585.1 Armatimonadota bacterium | reverse complement strand
CTTCTCGCCCCGGTCGCGGCTGCGGCTCTCCTCGGACGCGACCTCCACGACGAGGTCGGCGGGGCCGTCAAGGAAAGTCTCCTGGAGTTGAGGCAGGTGCTCGGTCGCCACGAAGATCAGGTCGGGCTCACGGCCGCGCTCCAGCTTCATCTGAAAGGGAGCGCTGATCACCTCTCCGAGACCCTTCGCCTCCACGTAATCGGCGATGGTGCGAAGCAGGAAGTCCGCCACGTTCTGGTGCTCTCGCTTGGCGGGTGACATCAGCACGACCTCCCCATCCACCCACTCGGCCAGGGTGTCTTCGTCGAGCCAGGCAAGGAACTCCTGGTAGCTCATCTTCCGGGGCTCCGGCACGACGATCGCCAGGATCTGCCGCCGGAGCCGATCCGCCTCCGACTCCGCCGGTGCGTTGATGGCAGGCGCATCTACCCTCACGGCCGCTTCAGTCGCACTCATGTCGTCCCTCCCGTCCTCTCCAGCTCATGCAGCACCAGCGCCGGCCCCACCACGGCCGCCGTCTCGGCGCGCAGGATGCGCGCTCCCAGCGACACGGCGACCGCCCCGGCCTCCTGTGCCCGCCGCGTCTCCTCCGGCGCGAACCCGCCCTCCGGCCCTACCAGGAGCAGCACGCGGAGCCCCACCGCATTCCCCGTTCGCCTTTCGCCCTTCACCTTCCGCATTCCTGCGGCGAGGGCGGGGGACAGGGGCGCGCTCTCACCCTCGTCGGCGAGGAGGATCAGGTCGAACTCGGCGGCGCGCTCCAGGAGGGAGCCGAGGGAGAGGGGAGGGGAGATGGCCGGCACGCGGGCGCGCCGGCACTGCTCGGCGGCCTCGCGGGCGATGCGCTGCCACCGCTGCACCTTGCCGGCGTCGCGGCCCTCCTCGAGGCGCACGATGCTCCGCGCGCACAGGAGAGGCACCACTTCGCAGACGCCCACCTCGGTGGCCTTCTGCACCGCCCAGTCCATCTTCTCGCCCTTCAGCAGGCCGAGCGCCAGGCAGAGGCGCGCATCCGGCTCGCGGGCGCACCGGCGCCACTCCCCGGCGCGCGCCGCCACCCGCCCCGGCGAGACCTCCGCCAGGACGGCCCGGCACTCCCTGCAGGATCCGTCCAGCAGGCAGATCACGTCGCCCGGACGCAGCCGCAGCACGCGCGCCACCTGGTGCGCCTGCTCCGGCGTCAGCTCGACGCGGTCTCCGTTCATCTGGTCGGGTGAGATGTGGAAGTGGTGCATGGTTTCGTTAAGCGCGGAGTGCGGAGTGTGGAGGGTGGCTCGATCATCCCTCGCCTGGTCCCCTCCCTCGTCCTCGTCGTCGTCCTCGTTCTCGGGCCTTGCCCGTTCCAGCCGAGGACGACGACGAGGACGATGCGCGGAGGCACTGATTGACAGGCCGCGCATCAACGCGCGACCACCGCCACCCAGTCCTGCTCCTGCAGCGTGCGCTCCACCGTCAGCCCCGAGGCCGTCAGCCCTTGCCGGACCTCTTCCGCGCGCGACGCGGGGATGCCGCCGCCGATGAAGGCGCCGCCGGGCGCCAGCAGGGCGCGGGACTGCGGAGCGATGCCGATCACCGGACCGGGGGCGATGTTGGCAACGATGACGTCGAAGGTCTCCCCACCCGCAGCGGCGATGTCTCCCTCCCGGACCTCAACCGCGCCGGACACGTCATTGAGGGCGGCGTTCGCGGCGGCGATCGGGATGACGTCCGGGTCCGTGTCTACGGCCAGCACGCGCGCGGCGCCGAGGCGCGCCGCGGAGATGGCCAGAATCCCCGAACCGGTGCCCACGTCCAGCACGCGGGTGCGCGGCCGCGCGTCCATCGCCTCCTGCAGCGCCCGCAGGCAGAGGCGGGTGGTGGCGTGCGCGCCGCTGCCGAAGGCCATGCCGGGGTCGAGGCGCACCAGCGCCTCGCCGGGACCCGGCACCACCGACTCCCACGTGGGGCAGATGACCACGCAGCCCACCCACATCGGCCGGAAGTAGGACTTCCACGCCTCCGCCCACGGCCGCTCGGCGATGCGCTCCGCCGTCACGCGGGCGGGTCCCGGGTCCAGGCCGTGCTCCCGCAGGCGGGCCACCCGCTTGCGGATCGCGGCGACGCGCTCGCCGCCGCGGTCGTCGGCCGGAAGGTAACCCGCGACAGTGCCGGGGCTCGGGCTCTCCCACCCGGCGCAGCCCGCCACCCGGAGGATCTCCCCGGCGGCCTCAACCGCCTGGGGCGTCACATCAATGGTGACCCGGAGCCATTCCCCCGACCGAGGCATGGTGTGCCCTCCCCGTAGGGCGCGGGCTCCGCCCCGCGCCGGCCGGGCTACAGGTGCGGGATGCCCCTCGACGGCACGTCATGGACCAGGAACCAGAGGCGGTAGGTGAGCAGGGCCACGCGCGCCATCACCGTGGAGCCGAAGATCGCTCCGAAGGCGATCATCAGCAGCCACCGCCCCAGCGAGGCCGTCCCCCGCACCGCCCGGCTCTTGTGCTCGAACGAGAAGAAGAAGTAGGTCATCACCGCAACGACGGTGATGATGATCAGCAAGTTGTTGACCAGCAGATAGGGCGGCGCCGGCGAGAAGATGGGGCGAAAGGTGGCCGCGAGCTGCGGGATGTAGAGCGTGGCGAAGCCCTTGAACGCGATCCCCGCCGCCATGCCCATCAACACCGTCATCACCAGGCGGCTCATCCAGGCGTAGCGCGGGAGGTAGATCGTGTAGAACATGCCGCCCACCACCAGGGCGAAGATCCAGTACCACTGCCCCCCGAGCATCGGCTGCCACCAGCTCGGCAGGAGCACGTCGCTCCACAGGCGCGCGATGCTGTAGCCGGTGGCCAGACCGATGAAGACGTGCTCGAAGAACCGGTAGATCGGGTTCTCCTTGTAGAGGATCGAGTAGATGGCCAGGGTGGCGATGGCCGCCAGCCAGACGATCACGAGGTCCTTCATGTGCGCTCTGCCCTCCGCCGGTGACGCGTGAAGTACTGGTAGTTGCCCAACACAATCAGCAAGACGATCAAGACGTGGGCGATGGCCACGGCGTTCATGGCGCGCCGCGGCGGGTACTCCCAGGTCATCTCGACGTCCCAGTTCCGCTCCAGCAGATCGGCGTACTCCGCCGCCCCCTTGATGCCCGCCAGCATTCCGACGAGCTGCTTCGCGTTCAGATAGGGGTACGCCTCGGGCACCATCACCGCCGTGGGCGCGTAGCCGACCGGCGTGCCGTAGACGCCATGAAAATACTGGATCCAGATCTCAATGGAGTCCGTGGAGGTCACTTCCAGGATCAACCCCAGGTCGCGGGCCGACTTGATGCCGCGCATGACCGGGAGGGTGGTCAGGTCCGCCTTGCGGATGCTGTCCTGCTTGATGGTGCCGGGAATATCGCGAGCCAGGCCGAGGAACATGGCGAGCTGGCCCGGCTTGTAGCCCCAGTTCACCCAGTCCACGCCGTAGGTCTTGCCGAGGCGCTCCGCCTGGCGCTCGGCGATGCGCTGGGCGAAGCCGGGACCGATCGGGTCAATACCGAAGATGGCGAAGCGCTTCTTCGCCAGGAAGAGGTGCTGGATGAGCGCCTCGGTCTGCGGCATGCTCTCGCCGACGGTGCCGGCCTCCCAGTTGACGCTCAAGAGGACGAGCTGGTCGTCGCGCACCTTGCCGACGGCGTCGTAGAGCCCCAGTGCCTGTGGCCCGACGACGAACGGCAGCTTCATCTCGAAGAGGAGGAAGAGCACCATCAGCGCGGCCAGCACGCCGTAGATGATCCGGCTCTGGCGGCGCTGGCGCTCGATTTCGGCGGGGGTCACGCTCGCCATGCGCTACATCTCCTTCCCGAAGTAGGAGCCCTTCTCCAGGCTCAGCCAGACGCGGAGCGACATGGCGAGCCAGCCCACGCCGATGCCGAAGCCCACCGCCCGCAGCGCCGCCATGTTCAGCACGGTGAGCACCCAGTTGCTGATGCTCTCGATGCGCAGCGAGGCGGCCCAGCCTTCCGTGGGGAGCCAGTTCGTCATCATCATGCCGATCGGCACCTGCGCCATCATCACGATGAACGCCGCGATCATCATCAGCGTCGCCTCGCCCGAGCGCACCCGGAAGGCGCGGTAGGCCGCCGTGGTGATGAAGAACGCCAGGATGCTGAAGACGCTGGCCCCCAGCGGCTGGTAGAGCCCCTGGAAGAGCACGTCATGCACCGTGACCCACGCCCGGTGGTCTTTCAGCAGCCCGGCAAGCGTCATGGCGATCATCGCCACGAAGAACGCCAGCGAGTTCTGCCAGCCCGCGCGCGCGCGGAAGAGGGTGCGCCCGTGGATGGTCGCCAGGTTCAGGAGGCCGAGGCCGAAAGCGAAGCCGCCGACGACCATGACCACATTGCCGATCACCTCCACCCAGGACGAGAGGAAGTTGTCGCGCGTCAGGTCGGCGGGCGGTACCAGCCCGAAGAACGTGGTGCCGGGGGGCAGCACGAACTCCAGCAGGAAGAAGAGGCCGGCGATGAAGGTGAGCGCCACCATCAGGCGCCGGCGCTCCCCGGAGCGCAGGCGCTGGAGCAGGGCCAGCCCACCGATCCCGAGCGCCAGGCCGGAGAGGATTTTCAAGAGCAGAACCAGGTTCATCCGGTGTCAGCCTCCTACTGCCCGGCCGCCGCGCGGCCGGGGAACCACTCCCAGAACGTCTTCACGCCTTGCTCGAAGTCGCCCATCGCGCCCCCGTGCGTCAGCGACCAGAGGGTGGCCGCGAGCACCATCACCACCAGGATGGAGAGGAGCACGATCTTGCTCCAGTCCTGGCCGATCAGGCTGCCGAGGAACGTCGGCTCCTGGGTGAGGTAGGCGCTGGCGGCGTAGTACTCCTCGCCGATGATCGTGTAGTCGCACGCGGCGATGAAGAAGGGGATCTGCGTCGTGGAGGGCGTGCCGGCCACCTGCAGGGCGCCCACCTGGTGGCCCGCCTCGGCGAGGATGAGCGACTCGGCGTAGAAGGTGCCGAAGAGGAAGCTGGACGCCGTGCGCTCGCGGTTGATGATCCCCATCACGCCGGAAGCGTAGGCGAACTGCCGATCCGACAGGAAGCGCACGTCGTCCGGCTGGAAGAGCTCCGGCTTTCCTTCGGCGGTGTAGGCGTCGCGCAGCACCTCCTCGGTGACGGAGAAGATGACGGCGTCGCGCACCGGCACGATCACCCGGCTGGCGTAACGCGCGGCCACGCGAGCGACGTGCCCCAGCACCGCGAGCGCCTGCAGGGTGACGATGTCCAGGCCCCCCAGCCCGAGGGAGAAGAGGATCGGGCGGCCCATCTCGGTGGCCCGGCCCACGCCCTCGTCAATGGCGGCCAGGCCCGGGATGCGCCGGATGAACGGCACCCGCCCGGCCCGCGCGGCGAAGATCCGGCCCAGGATCAGGCCGCAGAGCAGCAGCTCGAGCGCCAGCACCGCAACGCTGGCGTGCTCCAGGCGTAAGTCCACGCTGAGAACCCCCTTGCCTTGATAATGGCTCTATGTAACTGATCGGACGGATCGGTCGGATCGGTCGGATCCGTCCGATCCGTCCTGATCGACCGAATGCTGCGTACTCTCCCGGCTCATCGCCTCGATGCGCTGCGTGAGCGCCTCGATGTTCTCGGGCGACTGGACGAACAGGGCCAGCCGCTGCACGTTCTCGTAGCCGAAGAGCGCGCCGAGCAGCGGTGCCGCCACCGCGAGCGCCTGGCCCCCCAGAAAGGCGATCGGCTTGTGCATCTCCAGGAAGAGCACGGCCGGCATCTCCAGCCGCCGCTCGGTCACCCGACGCGCCAGGCTCTCCACCAGCTCCGCCCGTGCCTCCTCGCTCAGCTCCGCCAAGAGCATCGTGGTCCCCTGTTCATAGAACGTATCGCTCTGCCCACTCGTCCGCATGGATCCTCGTAGGGGCGAAGCATTCGCGAGACACTACCTTCGAGTAAACAGACCGTCTGCGCGAATGCTTCGCCCCTACAGCGAACCGGGTCTGCCCAGACGCACTTGGTATTGGATGCTACCATCCGCAGTACCCCCGCACGGCGGCGAGGATCCGCTCTCGCTCCGCCGAATCCGTCGGCAGACGGAGGGAGACGCCGCGGAAGGCATCCAGGCGCGATGGCGCGGGCAGCGGGCTCAACCGGAGAACGTCGGCGTCCACGCCGCAGCGGCGCACATCCTTCCAGGCGATGAACGAGCGGCCGAGGCCGTTGCGCCGCGCCGCGCCTTCGGGGGTGAGGCGGCAGGTGATCGGCAATAGGAACTCCGAGATGGCGGAGAGGAGCACGGCGACCGTCATCACGGCCCCCGGGAGGTGCGCGAAGACGGCGTAGCCGAGAGCGCCGGCCAGCGCCAGAATGGCCACTGCCGCGGCCGCGCGGCCAGGCTGCCGCGACGCCAGGTGGATCCGCCACTCCAGTGCCGCCGGCGCTGCCGCGGGCGCAGCGGGGTCCAGCCCTGCAAGTCCAGTGGGGGAGGGCAACTCCTCCCCGCGCGTTCCGCTCAAAGAGTCCAAAGCAATATCCAACCAGTTCGGGTGGCCGTGCGCCGCCCGGCGCACCGGGCGACAACGTCGGCGTCCCTGCTCATCTCGCCGCCGGCCACCGCCGGGGGACGCACTGCCGGGCGCCTACTCGCGCGACCACGAGGGATGCCGTATCTTATCATGGGCGCGAGTCGGCTGTCAATGGCGTGTTGACACCCTGAATCGGGTTGTGCTAGAATAGCGCGGTCCGGGGTATGCCATCCAACGAAAGATGTCGGGGCGTACCGGGGATCCCCGCTTTCGGCGTGGCGGGCGCTGAAGGGGCGCCGCTTGTGCTCCGTCGGGAGCAGCGCGCGGCAAGGCATCGCAAGGACAGCTATGGCCAAATCGCTGATCATCGTCGAGTCACCGGCAAAGACGAAAAGCCTCAAGAGCTTCTTGGGCCCGGGCTATCAAGTGATGGCCTCGATGGGCCACGTCCGCGACCTGCCCAAGACGCGCCTGGGCGTGCGCGTTGACCACGACTTCGCGCCCACCTACGTGCAGATCCCCGGGCGCAAGGAAATCCTCGAGAGCTTGCGCAAGGCCGTGCAGCACGTGGACCAGGTCTACCTGGCGTCCGACCCCGACCGCGAGGG
>JACQGM010000156.1 GCA_016199585.1 Armatimonadota bacterium | reverse complement strand
GACCTCGCGCCGTCGCTGCCCGCGGTCTCGAACCCCCGGGAGCCCCCCCGGTAGTCGGCGCACGCCGACTTCGACCCGTCGTCGCCCCCGACCTCGGTCGCCGGGACCCCAGGGATTCTGCGATGATGACGACACCGATTACCTGGAACCTATCCGATCTTTACGCGGGCGTGGAGGATCCGAAGATCGCCGCCGACCTCGGCGCGCTGGAGGCGCGGGCCGAGGCGTTCGCGGCGGCGCACCGCGGGCGCGTGGGGCAGCTCGGCCCGGAGGCGTTTGCCGCCGCGCTGGTGGACTACGAGGCGATCGAGCGCGATCTTCAGCTCCCGGCCTCCTACGCCCAGCTCGTCTTCAGCGCCGATACCCTCAGCCCGGCGCACGGCGCGCTGCTGCAGCGGGTGGAGGAGCGCGCCGTAGCGGTCGGCCGCCACCTCCTCTTCTTCAGCCTGGAACTCCTGGAGATCCCCGACGACGCCTTCGCCGCGCTGCTGGCGAACGAAACGGTTGCCTCCCGCCGCCACTGGCTGGAGCGCGCGCGCCGCGAGCGCCCCCACCGCCTCTCGGAGCCAGAGGAGCGCATCCTGATGGAGAAGGCGGTCACCGGCCGCTCCGCCTTCCAGCGCCTCTTCGACGAGACCGCCAGCGCCGCCACTTTCCGCCTGACGGTGGACGGCGTCACCAGCGACCTCAGCGTTTCGGAGATCCTGGCGAAGCTCTACGACCCGGACCGCGCCGTGCGCGCCGCCGCCGCCGAAGCGATCACCGCCGGCCTGGTGGATCGCTCCCGCCTCTTCACCTACATCACCAACACCCTGGCGCACGACAAGGCCGTGAACGACCGGCTCACCCACTACGACCATCCCGAGGCTGCCCGCCACCTCAGCGATGAGGTGGATACCGACACGGTCCACACCATGCTGGATGCCTGCACCGCGCACTTCGGCACCGTGGCCCGTTACTACCGGCTGAAGCGCGAGATCCTCGGCCTGGAGCGGCTCACCCACTACGACCGCTATGCGCCGATCCTCTTGGAGGAGACGGCGGTGGCGTGGGACGAAGCGCGCGAAACCGTGGTGGACGCCTATGCGCGCTTCGCGCCCGCGGTGGGAGACCTGGCGCGCCGATTCTTCGACGAGCGCTGGATTGACGCCGAGGCGCGGCCGGGCAAGCGAGGCGGCGCCTTCTGCATGGGCATCGCCCCCGACCGGCACCCCTACGTGCTGATGAACTACCTCGGCAAGAAGCGCGACGTGATGACCCTGGCGCACGAGCTGGGGCACGGCGTCCACGACCTCCTGGCGGGCGGACAGCACTTCCTGGAGTACAGCCCCTCCCTCGCGGCCGCGGAGACCGCCTCCGTCTTCGGCGAGATGCTCACCTTCAATGCCCTCCTGGAGCGCAATCTGCCCCCGCGCGAGCGCCTGGCGCTCCTGGCCGGGAAAGTGGAGGACATCTTCGCCACCGTCTTCCGCCAGACCGCGATGTACCGCTTCGAGCAGGGCCTGCACGCCGCTCGCCGCGAGCAGGGCGAGCTGGTGGCCGACCAGGTCGGGGCCGTCTGGCAGGAGGCGGTGCAGGCGATGTTCGGCGATTCCGTGGAGATGGGCGAAGGGCACCGTGTCTGGTGGATGTACGTTCCCCACTTCATCCATACCCCCTTCTACGTCTACGCCTACGCTTTCGGGCAGTTGCTGGTGATGGCGCTCTACGCCCGCTACCGCGAGGAGGGCGACGCCTTCGTGCCGCGCTACCTCGACATCCTGCGTGCCGGCGGCTCGCAGCGCCCCGCCGATCTGATGGCCCTCGCCGGCATTGACATCTCGCGGCCCGCGTTCTGGGAAGCGGGCCTGGGGATGATTGATGGCCTAGTGTCTCAGGCGGAGGAAGCCTGGCGGACCGTGCAGGCCACGGGCTGACCGGCGGCCGCCCCGCAGGGAAACGGCCGGTTCGGGTGGAATACCTCAGTGGCGCGTGCGCTGCACCCGCACCCGCGAGACGCCGCTGGTGCCCCCGAGCGCGGTCTGGCGAGCCTCCTGGTGCCCCTGGCCGCGGAGCTCGCCCTCGGCGAGGGCCGGCCGGTGGCGGTGGCGGAGTTGTGAGGAGGGGGTGCGTGAGTGGTTGATCCCGCGGCGGCCAGGCGGGCGACGGTCGCCACGATGCACGACGGGGCTTTCGCATGACTGGCACAGCGCAACAGGGCTCTGGTCGGGCGCGCGGGGGCACGAGGGCTTGTTGCCTGTCCCTGGCGATTGCTGGCGCGCTGGTCCTTGGCCTATCGGTCCGCAGCGCCTACCGGGTGTTCGGAACCAAGATGAACGAGCCGGGCTTGGAGAGCATCGCGCGCATGACCGAGCTCCGTTTCCCCCCCGGCACTCACCTGCTGGGTGCCCGTCTCGTGATCGACAGGGAGCAGACTCTGCTGGCCAAGCTGAGGGTCCCTCGGGCGGGTGTGAGTCGCATGGTAGCGGCCGACGTCTCACACCCCGAACTGTGGAGGGATGGACACGTGGACGTTCCGGTCGACAGACGAAACCTGCCGGAATGGTGGCAGCCACAGACGCTGCCCCGGCCTACTCACGTCCGGTTCGACCGGCCAGGGGGTCCCGTCCTTGAGATGGTCATCTCATCAGACGGCGCGGAAGAAGCGATCGTTTACCTGCTGTGCTTCACCTTGTAGGTGCTGCCCGCACTGGGAGCGTAGGTGTGGCAAGGCCATCCCTGTGTCTCTGGCGAATGTGTAACCGATGCCCCCCTGGGGGCCACGGACGGCTCAGAGTACGTGCGAGATGAGAGGAACCGCGGAGGGAACCCGGCGCATAGGCACCCGAGAAGGAAGAGAACGCTGAAACCAAGCAGCTCGTTGGAGTGAGAGGGCGGTTTCCGTGTAGGGGCGGACACGGCCCAGTTTCGTCAAGTGGGGTGTGCGGTCCGCCCCTTCGGTTCGCCGCCCCGCTTAGACGGCAACTCGCCCCGATCCTCAGCGTCCTCGGAATCCTCAGCGCCTCTGCGTTCCCCGCTCGGCGTCTCCCTCTCGTCTCGTACGCTCTGACCACAGAAAGGAAGCGGGATGCCCGACGAGCGGCCGAATATCGTGCTGATCATGGCGGATGACATGGGGTACTCCGACCTCGGGTGCTACGGGGGCGAGATCGCGACGCCTAACCTGGACCGGATGGCGGCCGAGGGCTTGCGCTTCACCCAGTTCTACAACAACGGCCTCTGCATGCCGACCCGCGCCTCGCTCCTCACCGGTCTCTTCCACGGGCAGGTGGCGGTCGAGCCACGCGCGCTCGTCATGCGCGCCGACAACAACGTCACCCTGGCGGAGGTGCTGCGCGGGGCCGGCTACCGGACGCTGATGGCGGGGAAGTGGCACAACGGCAACGGCGACCGCGAGCGCCCCGTCCGCCGGGGCTTCGACCGCTACTGGGGCCTGCTGAGCGGGTGCGGCAACTACTTCAACCCCGGCCTGAAGCGCGACGGCGAGCCGGAGCCGGCCCACAAGTTCCCCGGCAACACGCGTCCCTGGGGTGACGAGGACGAGGTGGTCCACCCCTTCACCCCTGAAGACCGGCGCTTCTACACCACCGACGCCTTCACCGCGAAGGCGCTGGAGTTCCTGGAGACCCACGGACGCGAAGAGCAGCCCTTCTTCCTCTACCTGGCCCACTGCGCCCCGCACTATCCGATGCACGCCTGGCCGGAAGACATCGCCCGCTACCGCGGCCGCTACCGCTGCGGCTGGCAGGAGATCCGCCTCCGCCGCTTCCGCCGCCAGCGGGAGATCGGCCTGATCGACTCCCGTTGGGGCCTCTCCGAGCCCGACTCGCGCGCCCCCGCCTGGGAGTCTACCGAGGAGAAGGACGCCTGGGACCTGCGGATGTCCATCTACGCCGCGATGGTTGACCGTCTCGACCAGGGCATCGGCGCGATGCTGGCGAAGCTGCGCGAGCTGGGCAAGGAGGAGAACACTCTCGTCCTCTTCCTCTCCGACAACGGCGCCTCCGGCGAGCGCTACGTCGCCACCCCGGACGCGCCCCCCGGCGGCGTGGACTCCTACTACACCCTGGATGCTCCCTGGGCCAACGCCAGCAACACGCCCTTCCGGCTCTTCAAAGCGTTCGACCACGAGGGGGGCGTCTGCACCCCGTTGATCGCCCGCTGGCCGCGCGTCATCCGCCAGGGGGGCCGGTTCACCGGGGCCCCGGGGCACATCGTGGACTTCATGCCCACCTTCGCCGAGCTGGCCGGCGCCGAGTACCCCCGGCGCTTCGAGGGCCGCGAGGTGCTGCCGATGGATGGGCAGAGCCTGGCGCCGGTCCTGCGCGGCGAGCAGCCCGGCGAGCGCCCCCCGATCTTCTGGGAGCTGGGCCGCTGTCGCGCCCTCCGCCAGGGACGGTGGAAGCTGGTGACGCAGGGGCCGAGACGCGCCGACGGGAGCGCGGCGGGCGAGCCGGGCCCGGCCCCCTGGGAGCTGTACGACATGGAGACCGACCGCTGCGAGCTGCGGAACCTCGCCGCGCAGCAGCCGGAGCGAGTGGCGGCGATGGAGCGGATGTGGCAGGCGTGGCGCCGCCGCTGCGAAGCGGTGAACCCTCTGCTGAAGCCGGGGGCTTGAGGAGGTGTGGGAGTGTGGGGGTGTGGGGGTGTGGGAGTGTGGGGCGCATTGCTTGAAGGGGATACGCAACGCGAAGAGGCAATATGCAATAGCCGCAATGAAGGCGACAAGCGAGATGAGATCACCTATCGTGCGAACCGGCGTGTTGCCGAAGTGGAAGCGAAGGGTGTGCGTGCCAGCCGGGACGAGAACGG
>JACQGM010000147.1 GCA_016199585.1 Armatimonadota bacterium | reverse complement strand
GCTTCCCCGGGCTTCGGCGTCTCGGGTTGCCCCGGGCGCCGCTGGTTGGCTACATGTCGAACGAGCAATCTACATGGCTGAGACCTTTCACTCAGCAAGAAAGGCCAGGCTTGTCCTGGCGCACCTGAGGACGCTGAGGTTCAGAAGTCCCAATCCGGATGGGGATCAGGGATGCGAAGCGCCCCGTCCAGGGCTTCCAGGAGCCCGGGAGGCCCGGTGAGGTGGTCTGTTGCCGCGAGCCCGGCGGCAGGGCGCACGCCCAGCCACAGGCGGGTGAACGCCCCGACCGAGGCGGCGAGCGTCGGGAGCGTCGGGTCATGTCCCCGCTCCGCGCCGGATATGCGCCCCAGACCCACCAGGTAGTCGCCGCCCACCCCCCGCCAGGGGGCGTCGGTATCGAGCAGTCGCTCCACGGGGTCCGTGAGCTTCAGGTTGAAGCGCACCTCCCCGCAGGGCATGCCCGTGCGCGCCAGGCAGGCCGGGAGGTCGCAGATCCGCATCTGCCAGTAGGCGAGGGCCGTCATCTTGTTCTCGAAGCGCGACTTCTCGGTTGCCTGGCGGCGCTGGAGGGGCCGAGCGATCAGGTCCTGAAGCAGGATGCCCGGCGGCTCGCGCACCTCGATCAGGCGCACTTGGTCGCCCAGGCTGTGGAGGAGCGCCAGCAGCTCCAGGAGCTGCTCCCGGGTGCGGTACGCCATCCACTCGATGCTGTAGGGACCGCTCTCGGAGTCCTTCACCCGGCACCAGAAGCCGTGCGTCAACTCGCCGCCGGGGGCGTCGGCATAGCCCAGCCCGAAGTCGTCGTCGCCGGCGGTCATCTCGCTCTCGGTGACCTCGGGCGGAATCAGGTTCACGCCGCCATGCCCGCGCCGCCGGGCCAGGCGAGCGGCGTGCGCCGCCCGCCACTCCTCGCGGGGGAGCCGCCGCGGCACGCGGTGCCTCACCGGCACCCGGATATCCGCCGGGTCCACGGCCAGCCAGTGCTCATAGCCGCCGGTGCCGAACCCGAGCCGGTCGTAGAACCCCTGCTCGAACATCCCCAGACCGCTCACGAGGGCGCCCTCGGCGGCATCGGCCGCCAGGGCCAGAGCTGTCAGCCGGGTGGCCAGCCCCTGCTGCCGCGCCACCCGGCTGGTGGTGACGCCCGTGATGGCAGAGAACGGCAGCTCCTCATCCAGGTAGCGAAGGGAGCCGGGGACGCTCGTCACCAGGGACTCGGCCGCGCCGGCCACCTCCGCCACAAGCGCCCGGCCGCACCCCACGTAGCGGTCCATGCGCTCTTCCTTGCCCTTCTCCACCCATCCCACCTCGCGCCAGATGCGGTGGACGGCTTCCCGGTCTCGCGCTGCGTCGTAGCTGCGCAGTACCATATCACTCCGCCAGGGCTGACGCGGCGCGACAGAGCTGCTCGATGTTGCGGGCGTGCTTCCAGTCCGCGAAGCGCCACCAGTCGCGCATGTCCTCGGGCGGCGGCACGGCGCGCGCCACTTCCGCGGGGGTGCGCCCGGCGCGGCAGAGTGCCGGCACGCGAGCCACCACGTCGTCGAAGTAGACGAGGAAGCCGCGCAGCTCAGCCGGGGTCAGCGTCGGGCCGTGGCCCGGCACCACCACGTCCGCGTCGTAGGTCAGCAGGCGGGCGTACACCTCGCGCAAGCGGGCGATGCTCTCCGGAGCGATGGCGCGCAGCGGGATCAGCCCCCAGCCGAAGAGGTCGCCCACGTGCAGCACGCGCGCCCGGGGGAGCCACACGACGCTATCCTCGGGCGTGTGCGCGCCGCCCAGCCACTCCAGCTCCACCTGGCGCGCGCCGCCCCGCAGCGTGTAGCGGTCGCTGAATGTCACGTCGGGACGACCGTCGCGCGCGGGCGTCGCGGGCGCGGCGGATTCATGGGCGATGATCGTGGCGCCCTCGCGCGCCCACTCAGGGTTGCAGGCGGTGTGGTCGCGGTGCCAGTGAGTGTTCACGACCCAGCGGATCGCCTGGCCGGTGGTTTGACGCACGGCGTCGCGGATTACCGGGGCCAGCGGCGCGTCTTCCAACCCGTCCACCACCACGGCGCCGTCGCCCAGGTCGGCCCAGAGGCTGTTGTCCACCGCCGGGCGCAGGAACACGTGCGGGGCCAGCTCGCGGATCTTGCCTTCCTCGAAGATCATCGGTGCGTCCTCCGAACTCTCAACGTCGCTGCGCTCCCCCTCTGCGTCTCCGGTGTTCTCGTGCGCGCTCTCAGCTCTGCCGGGGGAAGAGGTTGATGACCGCGATCTCGGCGTTGCGCACCACGAAGGAGACGCCGCGGTCGGGGAAGCTGTGGGTTTCCGAGCGGTCCACGTCGGCGGTGACGAAGCCGCTGCCGAGGAGTTGGCGGATGCGGCCCGCGGGATCGCCCAGGCGCACCTGCTCCACGGCGGAATGGCTCGGCCGGGTGACGGTGACCAGGGCGACGGCGGCGCTGCGGTCGAAGCGCACCCGCACGCCGAGGCGGTCGTAGACCCAAGCTCCGCCCTGGCCCTCCTCCCCCTCGCCGGTGTCCGGGGCACCGAGCGCGGCCTTCACGCGGTCGGCACGGTCGCCGGGGCGCACGGGCACGTCGCTGGCCACGGTGGCGCCGCGGGTGCGCGGGGCGGGCGACCAGAGGACCTTGGCGAGCTTGCCGCGGTTCATCAGGAAGGTGAGGCCGTAGGCCGGGTAGGACCACGCCTCGCGCGTGCTCGCCCGGGCGACCTTCAGCGGCTTGCCCCACACCTGCTCGACTTGCGCCGCCGCCGCATCGATGCGGACCGCCGGGCCGATCTCTCCCGCGTAGGGGGCGTAGAGCATGCCGGCGCGCACGCGGCCGCCTTCATCCAGGAAGAGGCTGAAGCCCTTCGTCTTGTAGCGCCACACCTGTCCGCCCGGCTCCACCGGGGAGATGTCTCGCTGCTCACCCAGTTTCTTGCTCAGCGCCACGTCGGACATATCGATGGTGACGCCTGAGATCGGCGCGGGCTCCGCCAGGGGGCGCCCGCCGACGGCCTTGAGGTGGGTCTGCGCCAGCTTGCCCCAGTCGCTGCGGGAGTCGAGGGCGGCGAACGCCTGGAACGCGCGGGCGGCGCCGGCCTTATCGCCGGCATCCTTCAGGGCCAGGCCGAGGTTGTAGAGCGCCGGACCGAAGTCCACCGGCGGCAGCTCGCCCAGGTAGCGCCAGGCGGTGCGCTCCTCGATGGCGGTCGTCATCAGCGAGCGTTCCACCAGCGCCTTCGGCGCTTCGGGCGCAGCCAGCTCGACGGCCTTCCGCAGCGCCGCGACGGCCTCGGCGCCTTTGCCCGCCATCTTCAGCGCGATGCCGAGCACGTTGTGGGCGCTCCAGTCCTCCGGGGCGAGCTGCACCCCCTTCTGCGCCCAGGTGAGCGCCTGCTCCTTCTCGCCGGCGTGCGTGAGCGCCAGGGCATAGGCGGCCACGGTCGGGCCCAGGCCCTTGTGTCCTTCCGCTTCGTAATCCTTCAGGATCGCCTCGTACTCGCGTAGCGCCTCTATCAGGAAGTCATCGGCGAAGGCGCGCGTCGGCTTGAAGCGATAGAAGGAGAAGGAGGGCATGTAGACGAGCTTCTCGGGGGGCATCTTGGCGATGAAGCGACGGTGCGCGAGCACGGCGCGGGCGTGCCGGATCGGGAGCACCTTGGGGAAGCGAACCGCGATGCTCTCCAGGTTCCGGGCGGCGATGGCGAGCATCTCATCGCCCAGGCCGGCGTTGAGGATGTTCACGGCTTCGTCGTAGAGGCGCTCGTCGTCCGTCACCTGCGTCTTCACCTCCAGGAGGTTGCCGACGCGCTCGCCGGCGCGGGCATGGTCCAACTCGCTGCTGAAGAGCACCTCATCCACTTCCTCGTCCGCCAGGCGCCGGAAGACGTCAATCATGTCCTGGATCTCATAGCCGGCGCGCAGCAGGTAGAAGGCGCCGTGGCGATCGCAGGCGTCCTCCTTCTGGCGCTGCTCCGCGGCGCCCGTCTTCGGGCCGGCGTCGGTGGATTTGAGGGTCATGAGGAGCTGCGGCGCGGTGGGCGTCGCCTGGCGGAAGAAGAGCGGCACGAGCGCATCGGTGTCGCGGCGGATGACGTGGGCCATCTCGTGGGCGATGACGCCGGCCACCAGCGCCTCCATGCGCGCCGGGTCGCCCCCGGAGCCCACCTGGATCGTGCGCATGAACTCCTCGTCGGTCACGAGGTAGCCGCCCGGCCAGGCGGAGGCGTTCTTCCCCACCGGGTTGTTGGGGTTGTACTTGAGGACGACGGCCCGCCACTGCACCTCAGGCCGCTCGCCGCTGGCGCGCGCCAGTCGCAGCAGGATCTCCCGGGCGATCCGATGGTACTCCTGGTTCTCGCTGAGGCCGTACTGCTCGGTGAAGGCGTTGACGAACCCGCGCCCCGCCTGCGCCTCCTGCTCCAGCGTGAGTTGGGCCGCCCGGCCCGGGCCAGCCGCCGCCAGCCCGGCCAACACCCCACCGAATACGAAGAGCATCAAACGCCTACATTTCATCGCCCCAGTTCCTTCCCCATCGGGTACATCCCAGTTCGCTGCCGAGAGGCGAGATTCCCTGATCTGTTGACGCAGGACCCGGGCGTAAGGTTCAGCGGGCGTGCCCCTGGCGGGCTCCCGGCGGAGGCGTGCTGTGGTAGGTATCCAACCGGCCGGGGGCGCCCGAGCATCGGGCAGCGGCAGGCGTGGGAAGGGAACGAACGAAGGGGTCGCCCCCGGGAGCAACTCCCGGGGGCTTTGCCGTCGGGGTCGATCAGTCCCAGAACCAGAGGCGCCTGGCTGGGGCTTCCCACTCGATGGCGCTGAATACCGTCGGCTCACTCCTTGGGGGGCGTCCCCGGGGGGATGTCCATGGGGATCTCCTCGCGGATCACGACGTGCGGCAGCGCCGCCACCGCCGCCGGCGGAAGCGGGACCCCTTTCTCCTGCATGTTCAAGAGAGCGGATCGAGCCAGAATACGCAGGTCGTAGCACTTGGCCGGCCCGCCTGAGGTCCTAACGACGTAGAAGGGGTCCTTGAGTGTCGCGCAAAGCACGTCCACCGCGCGCGGATCCGGGTGGCGCAGGAACGCCCGTGCGGCGTGCCCTCGCAGCCAGGGGGAGTTGCCGGCGTCTCCCAGGTAGCCGACCAGGAACGGCACCACGCTCTTGTCCCCCGACAGCCCCAGCATCAGGTGGATGCAGTCCCGGTATTCGCCTGCCGGTGCCGACCGTGCGGCAGCCAGCAATGCCGCGCGATCCGCTTTCGCGTTGGCGCCGGCGAGCATGATCTGGGCCAGGATGTAGTGGTGTGTGACCATGCCGCCGCCCAACCCCCGGGTCGGTTCCGACGGGCGCCCTGTCTCCTCCTGGAGGAAGGTAAGGGAAACGCGAGCGGCTTCCAGCGGACCAAGCGGCCGCTGCGGGTCGTGGAAGATGTTGAGGCGCGTCAGGTGGAACCCCTTTGCCCGTGCCCCGGCGTTGCCGGGGGATTCCGCCCGAGAGGGCTCCGCCGCGAAAGAACCCCGCGTGCCAAGCAGCAGCGCCAACACCATGCACATGACGACAGTTGCTCTCGCCATCTTTCTCCTCTCCCTTCTATCAATACTGCTTGCTCTTCGTGCCGGCAGACCAGTCCTCGTCGTTTGCATCACTGTTCTGCCACTGCGTCTGACTGTGAAGGGTGTAGTCCTCGTCATCGCTCCAGTTGGTCCCATAGTTGAAATGGTCGTCGTAGGTGGTCGGATCGCCGAGTAGGTAGCCCCCCTCGTGGAAGGATGTGAGGCCGAGTTCCTCGTAGTTGGGTATCATGTCGCCGTCCGAGTCCAGATTCGCATTGTAGCCAGAGGGCCACCACGCGGAGCTGCTGTAGAGTGCAACGTGCTGCGCTTCGTGGCGGCAGACGTTGGCGAACGCGTCTATCCCTTGGGCCTCGTCCCATATCCATGGGTCCACGCCAAGGGGACCCAGCGCGGCCGCCGGGCCGATGTACGCCCGCCATGCGCCGCTCACATACCGGGTGATGCCGCTCCCGCTGGAACCAAGGGAGGCGTCGTAGCTATGGGTCCCGTAGTTGGCGCTCGTCTGGCTCCAGTAGTAGTACCAGTTCGGCACATTCCCGTTCGGGTTGTTGGTGCCGTCTTTGGGGAAGAAGAGCAGGAACTCCCGCTCGGCCTCGGACTCCCACGCCTCCTCAAAGGCGTACACGTGCTGATGGCCGAAGGACAAGTAGCTGTCGGGAAGCTTCCCGTCATTGGCCCCTCCGCCTCGGTTGCCATCCGTGGTGATGGTCAGAGTCCTGCTAGAAACCGGCTCCTCGTCCTCACTCCATTCCTCCTCAAACTGCCAGCCCAACAGCGCACTCCAGTACGCCGCGCGGTCCGCGAGCAGATCCACCACGGACTCGCTAGGGACGTCGGACGACATCACGTACTTGGCCAGGGGGTTCTCGCAAGGTGCGGTGATGTTCCACACCACCAGTTCCCACGCGTCGGTTGTCACCGGGTTGTCATTGGCGGTCGTGACGTAGGCCGGGGGGTCGGAACCGGGCACCAGCGCCTGAAGGGTGTCCTCATCCAGGGTCTGGGTGATGGAGACGGTGCAAGTGTTGGATGGGCAGCGGTAGTGGGTCACCTGCTCGGGGTTGTTCGGGGTGGCCGTGAACTGGCCGTTGACGATCTTGCCGAAGGCGCCCCCGGCGTTGCCGTCGCTCCACGCCGTCACCTTCAGCGGGGTGGGTGCCAGCCCTTCCTGGAAGCAGCACCCCGGGTTCTGACAGGTGTCGAAGTCCTCCGTAGTGTAGCCGCCGACCGTGACGATCTCCAACGGGAGCGCGACGAACGGAGTTATCATCACCGGCTGGGAGTTGATCGCAGGACTGGTGCTGAAGTCGTGGGTGTGCTGGCCGTGTACCGATGTGGGTACTGCGAGCAACAGCGCCATCGTCACCACCGCCATGAGGATTGGCCGCCAGGCGGCCGCCGGTCGGAGCCGGCGCTCACTCAGAGCGCCAGCGGGGGTGGTGTAGAATTATTCGGTAAACCTCACATCGCATCGTTCCCTCCTTATGTGGGAACCGGGCCAGCCACACTGCGTGGGGAGCAGACCGCTGGCGCCGGCATGGAATCCAACAGCTTGCCGGCAGTGAAGTTAGCAGAGGATACCATGCCACCGCGCGTCTGTCTATCGGGATAACTCCTGAATTTAGTACGGGAAAACCCTCGGAGCGCAGGCGCCACCGTGGCGGGCGCTTGCTCCCGGGGGTGGCGGTGGCACTTCGGTGGGACTGCTTGTTGCCATGCTCCCCGCCGCGGGCCGGTTGCACCGGCGCTCGGGGCAAGAAGCCGGGGGCATGGGTGCCCAGCCGCTTCCCCTCGACTGCTTGCCCGGAGCGCCCGAGCATCTGGCCGGGGCGCCCGCGGTGAGTTCCGCGGCACAGCCGATGGGTAAGCTACCCCTGCTATGCTTGACGAATCGAACCACCGCAGTCCCTTCTGCTGGCGCGCCGCGGCCCTTCTCGGCCTGGCGCCGGGTCGAGGCCGGGATACTGCGGCAAGGGCGATGTTGCCACGCTGCCGGGGCTGGCGCTCTTCCTGGACCTGGCGGGCATTGTCGCCCTGTCGGCGGGTGCCGCGCTCTCGCGCCACTGGGAGCGCCGGAGCGACCGCTTCGCCCTGGAGATGACCGACGATCCCGCAGCCTTCATCTCCGCCATGCGTAAGCTCGCAGAGCAGAATCTGGCGGATCCGGATCCCCCGGCGCCCATCGAGGCGCTCCTCTACGACCACCCATCCATCCGGAACCGGATCACGATGGCCCTGGAGTACCAGGCGATGCGTGAGGAGCAACGCGCAACGCGCAACGAATGACGAGTGGCGCGCTCTGCGTCACGCATCATGCACGGGACCCAGGGATCCGCCCTCTCGCCCGCGAACCACTCCGTGGGGCGTTGTTGACGCCCGTCGAGGAGGAACGCGAGTGAGCGAAGCACAGGTCATTTTGTCCGGGTTTGCCGACGAAGGCCCCGAGAGCAAGCGCGCCGAGGAGCAGTTGACGATGCTCCGGGCGCTCGGAATGTCCTACTACTCCATCCGCTTCGTGGATGCGGGTGAGGGCGTCAAGAACGTGATGAAGCTGAGCGATGCCGAGATCCGGCGCCTGCGGGAGCTGCACGAGCAGTTCGAGGTGCAGGTCTCCTCCATCGGCTCGCCGATCGGCAAGATCAAGCTGCTCGACCAGGAGGACGGCACCCGCAACGTCTACGTGCCGTTCGAGCAGTACCTAAAGGAGGACGTGCCCCGGGCGATCGAGGTGGCGCACGCCTTCAGCACGAAGCTCATCCGCGGCTTCTCCTTCTACCCGCCCAAGGAGGCCGACCCCTGGCAGTACGTGGAGATGGCCGCCGACCGCGTCGGCCAGGTGGTGGCGAAGTGCCAGGAGGCGGGCGTCATCTACGGCCTGGAGGTGGAATCGAACCTGGTGGGCCGCAACGGCACGCTGCTGCGCGCCATCCGCGAAAAGATCAACAGCGACCATCTCTACCTGATCTTCGACGGCTGCAACGTCGTCTGTCAGGGCTATGATACCGAGGAAACCTACCACGAATACCTCGCGATGAAGCCCTATATCGGCTGGCTGCACATCAAGGACTACCGGCGCGCGCCGTCGGAGAAGTGGGAGGGCTACGTGCAGGAGGACCAGCTCAGCGGCATGGTCACCGCAGACCGCGGCGATGCCGGGCACGAGCGCATCCTGCGCGACTTCAAGGGCCGTATCCCGGCGTTGACCGCCGAGCTCCAGGCGCGCGGCGTACCCGGGGTCTTCCTCGACCTGGAGCCCCACCTGAAAGGCGGCGGGCAGTTCGGCGGCTTCTCCGGCCCCGACGGCTTCGGCGCCGCCCTGCGCGCTCTCTGCCGCGTGCTCGATTACGTCGGCATCGGCTACCACCTGACGCAGTTCGGGGAGTGGCGGAAGTGAGGGCCGGGTGACGACCGCCTGAGCGGATGCCAACTGGGGAGACGTGCCTGCCGATGGGCGGGCGTATGAACACACCCGTCGGGAGAGCGGCGCCGCGCCGCTGAGCGTCCTCGCGGACGCGGAGTGATCCGCTCCGTCCGGGAGGACGACTGGCCGCCAAGCCCACGAGACGGGTGCGTTTGTGCGCCCGCCGGCACGCCAACTAACGTCCCACCGGGGGACGGCTATCGGTGCGGTGAGCGCATTCGCGAAGCCGCAAACCCGTTGAGAAGCGCAATACAGGCGGCACCCAGGAACACATAGGAGTAGCCGTACCGCATCCATACCAGCCCGCCAAGAACAGGTATGGACATCGAGACGGCATGGTCCAGGCTCACTCCCAGCGATAGCGTGGGTGAGACATCCTCGCGCTTTGCCGCAATCTTGTCCACGTAGGTGGTGCGCGCCATTCCGGTACCAAAGAGGACCTGATCCATGATATAGCACAGGTAGACCAGACGCACCGCGTTTGCCCCCAGTCCGAGGCGCTCGGCGAAGCCGTAGCCCAAGCACACCAGGATCATCATTGCGGCATCCGTCATCAGAATCTTGCGCTCGCCGTAGTGATCGATCCAGCGGCCAAGAGCCGGTCTGAGCAGAACACCGATGAGCGCACTGACGATCCAGAGTTTGGCGAACACATCCGGCTTCTGACCAAAACACCGGATGAGTACCCAGGGCCCGAAAGTGATGAACACTTGTTTGCGTGCCCCGAACAGGACGCACAGGGCATAGTAGAGACGGTACTCCCTGCGGACGACGAAAGGCTTGCGCTTCGTCTTTGTGGATGGCACGCGCATCGCCGCAAGGATGATTGCGGCCAGCACGGCAGCGACAGCGCCGCCGATGAAGATGCGCGAGTATCCCAGGTGCCATCTGTCGATTGCCAGCCAGACGAACCCGCAACCGATGATCGTCGCGGCAGTACTCACCGCACCGAGACGGCCCAGGAGGGTTGCTTCCTTCCCTTTCTCCGCGAGGCTGAGGCCGATCCCGCCCTGGAGCGGCATCAGAAGGTGCGTGCCGGCGCTCCACACAATGGTGGAGATGAGCATGGTGGTCCATGCGTCACCGTGCGTGGCGATACCGATCATCCCTGCGGCGACGCCGAGCGCGCACAGCGCGGCCATGCGCGTCTCCACCAAGAAGAAGAGCGCGCCGGACAGAACGGCGGTAAGGAACCCGGGGAGCTCGCGCGGGAACTCCAGACCCCCGCGCTGCGCCGCGGTGAGATGGAACGTGTCGTTGAGGTAGTTGTTGAACGTGGTCTCGAACACGCCGCTGGCGGCCCCCAGACATGCCCCCGCGAGCACGAAGAGCGCCATCTGCCTCTTCGCGCTCCCTCTTGCCGCAACCCCAATCGCCAATCGCAGGTCCTCCAGACTCAAGTTCCCCTCCCGGGCGCGGATACCTGCCAGGGGATGATTGGGGAGGACTCCGAGGCGGCGCGGACATGGGTGCAGGTCGCAAACGAAGGAGGGCGGAGCCGGGGGGCAGAGGAGAGGGCGGAGGTTCTTGCCTCGGCGGCTCCTGGGAAACTGGCGGCCAACCAACACCGTTTCGGCCAATTCGCTGCACCCGCGACTCTGTCACCCT
>JACQGM010000146.1 GCA_016199585.1 Armatimonadota bacterium | reverse complement strand
TTCGGTAGGGGCGAACCAGCGTGTTCGCCCTGCCCGCGTGCGTATTCGGTAGGGGCGAACCAGCGTGTTCGCCCTGCCCGCGTGCGTATTCGGTAGGGGCGAACCGACGTGTTCGCCCTGCCCGGGCGGATGTTCGGTAGGGGCGAACCAGCGTGTTCGCCCTGCCTGGGCGGATGTTCGGTAGGGGCGAACCAGCGTGTTCGCCCTGCCCGCTCCGAAAGGAGGGGGACCGTGCCGCGGTTTGACCCCGACCGGCACCATCGCCGTTCCACGCGGCTGCGAGGTTATGACTACTCACGGGGGGGAGCCTACTTCGTCACCCTCTGCACTCAGCACCGCCTGTGCCTCTTCGGACAGGTCTGCGACGGAGAGATGGACCTCAGCGATGCCGGGCGGGTGGTCGAGCGCCTCTGGACGACCATCCCCGAGTACTGCGCGGGCGTCGAGGTGGATGCGCCCGTCGTCATGCCGAACCACCTGCACGGCGTACTCGTGCTGCCCTACGACGGGTCCTTCGCGGCGAAGGAGATCCGTTCCGCCGGAGGTATCTCAACGCGCCCTCACGGTACTGACGATGGCTCGCTGGGCCGCATCGTTCAGGAGTTCAAGACCGCCAGCACCTGCGAGTACGGCTTCGGCGTCCGGCACTACGGCTGGACTGCCTACGAGGGCCGCCTCTGGCAGCGCAATTACCACGACCGCATCGTCCGCAACCAGGACGAGCTGGAGCGGATCCGGGCATACATCCTCAACAACCCCGCCACATGGGCGTTCGACGCCGAGAACCCGGAGTGTTGTGGCTCGACGAACATGGACGGCGGGGGCTGGTAGCCGCAAGGCGAAGGCCACCGCCGCCCCGCCCTCGGCTCGTCGCCTGCTCGCGGGCGACCGCCATCGTGGCGCTCGCCGCCCGGCGGATCGTCTCCGTCATGCCGCCGCGGCAGAAGCAGCGGACGATCGTCTCCCGAAGGAGGAATCGCACGGACCCTCGAAGAAGGCTATGTGCGCGCCCCCTTGCTCGGGGCGGGCGTGCCGCGCGGCCACGGGCGCGCGGGGTGCGATGGCCTGCCGGGCCCCGGGAGCCGACAGGCGAGACCGACGCAGGAGAGGAATGCATCCGATGAAGAAGCACTGGGCCGCTCTCGCAGCGGTCGTCTTGTCAATCGCCGGCGCCACGAGCGCGGGCGCGGTCACTTTTCTCCCGGTCCTCTCGGCGCCTCAGCAGGGCGGAGCGCAGGGCGCCGGGCTGGCGCCCGGTGCCGGGCAGGCGCTGATGGCGCCCGCTCGCCTCCGCACCTCCGTCATGGCCACGTTCTGGAACCTGCCGGAAGTGGATGTCTCCGGCGTCTCCGGGTTCCGGGCCGGGGACGAGGTGGCGTTCGAGCCGCAGGTGGTCCCGCTCGTCGCCGCGGAGTACCGGCTGAGCCCGCGCTGGGGGATCGGCGCCTGGTACAACCCGCTCACCCTCGATTACCGCTGGCAGGCCGCCAACGGCACCACGCAGGACCTGACCCGCGGGCAGATGCACATGTGGAACCTCCACGTCTCGCGCCAGATCCGCCGCGATGCCGCGGTTCAGTTGGGCGTGGTGCGCTACCGCGGCACGGTCGCCTTCCGCGTGCAGAACCCGTACGGCGCGGGCAGTCTCCCCTCCTACCCGACGGACCCGGCGCGCGTGGGCATGGGCGGCACGGAGATCCACGCCTGGGCCTACAAGTCCTACCGTGTCTGGGGATTCCGGGCGCGGCCGGGGTTCCTCACCGCCGGGCTGGGCCTGCGCCAGCGGGTCTCGGATGAGTCGCCCGAGGTGGGACCCGACTTCGCCGGGCAGCTCTCGGCGGCCTACAGTTACTACCCGATGGCGCGCCTCTCGGTGGATGCCGCCGTCTGGTTGGCCGATTTCACCAACGGGGAGGCGCTTTCGGTGCGCCTGCACACCGGCGTGACGGGGCACTTCTGATCGCCAGGCGGGAAGGGTGAAGGGTGAAGGGTGAAGGCGGAGGGCGCAGGGTCGGGTGTGATGGCGCCGTCTTCCCCTCTTCGCCCTTCGTCTTCCGCCCTTTCGCCCTCCGGACGGCGGCGCCATGAGCGGCATCTACCTGGGCCTGGGCAGCAATCGGGGCGACCGCGCCCGCTTCCTCTGCGCGGCGCTGCGACTGCTGCGAGAGCGAGGGGTGCGCGTCTGCCGCGCCTCCTCGCTCTACGAGACCGCCCCTGTCGGCGTGGCGCCGCAGCGCGCCTTCCTCAACGCCGTCGTCGCGGTGGAGACGTCCCGCGCGCCGGACGCTCTCCTCGAGGCGCTTCACGCGGTGGAGCGCGCCCTCGGGCGCCGCCGCACGGTTCGCTGGGGACCCCGGACCATAGACCTCGACCTGCTCCTGTATGGGGACCGGCGCCTGGACGATCCCGGCCTGCGCGTCCCGCACCCGCGCATGCACGAGCGCGGCTTCGTGCTCGTTCCCCTGCTGGAGCTGCACCCGGATGCCCGCATCCCCGGCGTGGGCCCCGCTCGCGATTGCCTGGCGGCGCTCGACGCCGAGGCGCAGCCAGCGCGCCGCCTTGGTCCCCTGCCGTGTCCCTAGCGCCCGACAAACGAGCGTTCCCCTTTTCCTCCGGGGCCTCCCTGTGCTATAATCCCCCTGGTTCCAAAGGCGGGCCTGGCGAGTGGGCGCCGGCAAAGCGCACCCTCGTAGCCCTTCCCGCACGCGGCCTGCCACACGGGGGATGAAGGAGAGCATGGTGGATACCACGATTGTTGACGTTGTCGGGCGTCAGGTTCTTGATTCCCGCGGCAACCCGACGGTTGAGGCGGAGGTCTTCCTGGCGGACGGCATCAGCGGGCGCGCCGCCGTCCCCTCGGGCGCGTCCACCGGCGCGCACGAGGCGATTGAGCTGCGCGACGGCGACCCGCAGCGCTTCCTGGGGAAGAGCGTTCAGAAGGCCATCGAGAACATCGATGTCGTGATCCAGCCCGAGCTGGTGGATGCCGAGATGGATGCCAGCGACCAGATCGCGATCGACGCGCTGATGCTGGAGTTGGACGGCACCCCCAACAAGGGCAAGCTGGGCGCCAATGCGATCCTGGCGGTTTCGCTCGCGTGCGCGCACGCGGCGGCGAAGGCGCTCGGGCTTCCCCTCTACCGTTACATTGGCGGCGTCAGCGCCCGCCAGCTTCCCGTTCCGATGATGAACGTCATCAACGGCGGCGCCCATGCCGACAACAAGCTGGACTTCCAGGAGTTCATGATCATGCCGGTCGGCGCCCCCTCCTTCGCCGAGGGGCTGCGGATGGGCGCGGAGGTCTTCCACACGCTCAAGTCGGTGCTCAAGGCCAAGGGATGGAACACCGCCGTCGGCGACGAAGGCGGGTTCGCCCCCCAGATCAACTCCACCGAGGAGGCCCTCGGCACCCTCATGCAGGCGATCGAGAAGGCGGGCTATACCCCCGGCAAGGAGATCCGCCTGGCGATGGATCCCGCCGTCACCGAGTTGTACAGAAATGGCGTCTACCACTTCGAGGGGGAGGGAGTCACCCGCACCCGCGAGCAGATGGTGGAGCTCTTCTGCAGCCTGGTTGACCGCTACCCGATCATCAGCATCGAGGACGGCATGGCCGAGGATGACTGGGAGGGCTGGAAGATGCTCACCGATGCCCTCGGCAAGCGCGTGCAGCTCGTCGGCGACGATCTCTTCGTCACCAATACGGAGCGCCTCGGCCGGGGCATCGCCGAAGGGATCACCAACAGCATCCTGATCAAGGTGAACCAGATTGGCACCCTCACCGAGACGCTCCAGGCGATCGAGATGGCCAAGCGGGCCGGCTACACCGCCGTCATCTCCCACCGCTCGGGAGAGACCGAGGACGTCACCATCGCCGACATCGCCGTGGCAACGAACGCGGGCCAGATCAAGACGGGCGCTCCCTCCCGCACCGACCGCGTCGCCAAGTACAACCAGCTCCTCCGCATCGAGGAGCAGCTCGACGACCTGGCCCAGTACCCGGGGATGGGGGCGTTCTACAACCTGCGGTTGTGACGGGGTGGCCATGCGGAGGACGAAGATCGTCTGCACTCTCGGCCCCGCCACGGACACGGCCGAGGTCATCGGGGCGATGGTGGAGGCGGGGATGGATGTGGCCCGCCTGAACTTCTCGCACGGCACCCGGGAGGAGCACGCCCGGCGCATCCGCCTGGTGCGGGAGGCCGCCGCGCGCGCCGGCCGCGCGGTGGCCATCTTGCAGGACCTGGCCGGACCGAAGATGCGCATCGGCGGGATGGAACCGCCCGAGGTCTTCCTGCAGCCGGGCCAGCCCTTCACCTTGACGACGCGCGACACCGTCGGCAACCAGAACGGCGCCTCCGTGCCGCTGGAATCGCTGCCGCGCTCCCTGGCGCCGGGGAACCGCGTCTTCCTCAACGACGGCATCATCGAGCTGGCGGTGGAGTCGGTCACTGCGACCGACATCCGCTGCGTCGTCCGCACCGGGGGGCCTCTCAGCGCCCACAAGGGCCTCAACGTGCCGGGCGTTTCGGTGGATGTGAGCTCGGTCACGGCGAAGGATCTGGAGGACCTGGACTTCGGCATCGCCCGGGGCGTGGATTGGGTGGCCGCATCCTTCGTGCGCACGGGGGAGGACCTGGCGCCGCTCCGGGAGCGGATGCGGGAGCGGGGCGTCGCCGTGCCGATCCTGGCGAAGATCGAGAAGCACGAGGCTGTGGCCAGCATGGATGAGGTGCTCGCGGCGGCCGACGGCGCGATGGTGGCCCGCGGTGATCTGGGGGTCGAGGTCGCCATCGAGGAAGTGCCGCTCATCCAGAAGAACCTGATCGCGCGCTGCGCTCGGTTGAGCAAGCCGGTGATCACCGCCACCGAGATGCTCGACTCGATGCACGACCGCCCGCGCCCCACCCGCGCCGAAGTCACCGACGTCGCGAACGCCATCTTCGACGGCACGGACGCCGTCATGCTCAGCCGGGAGACCGCCACGGGATCCTTCCCCGTGGCGGCGGTGCGGATGATGGACCGCATCGCCCTGAGCACCGAGGCATCGGCTCGCTATCGGCGCCTGCTGCGCCGGCAGACCGAGACGGTGGCGAAGAACGTCACCGACGCCGTCGGCGAGGCCGTGCGCACCATGGCGAACGACCTGGACGTGGCGGCCGTGCTGACGGCCACCACCTCTGGCTATACGGCCCGGGTCGTGGCCCGACACCGTCCCGACTGCCCGATCATCGCCGTCTCGCACCGATCCGAAACCGTCCGGCGGCTGGCGCTGACGTGGGGGGTGCTGCCCTTGCAGTCCGCCGGCGCCGGCACGACGGACGAGATGCTGCGCGAGGCGGTAGCCGCTTCGCTGAAGACCGGCCTGGTTCAGGTCGGCGACCTGGTCATCATCACCGCCGGGGTGCCGGTAGGGGTCCCGGGACGCACCAACCTGATCAAGGTGGAGAAAGTCGGGTCAACCGGTGAAGCATCCGTCTGATAGCGACATGAGACCGATCCTGGTGCCCCAGCGCAAGCGGCGGCGAGGCGGTGGCCGCGCCCGGCGCCACCTCGGGGGCACGCTCAAGCGCCTGTGCGTGACGGCGGCGGCCGTGCTCCTGGCGGGCTGGCTCCTGATGGCGGCGTTGCGCCCGTTCCTGATGGACTACCAGGAGGTGGCGGAGCTGCGGAAGCTGGAAGTGAAGCTGGCGCAAGCGGAAGTGGAGAACGAGGCGCTGCGCCGGCGGATCGGTGTGCTGAACACCCCGAAAGGCATCGAGGTGGAGGCGCGGCGCCTCGGCTGGGTGCGCCACGGCGAGATCCTGATCCAGACCTCGGAGACCCCGCCGTCGCCGCCGCCCGCAGCCACGCCCCCGCTGAATGCCGTCCGGTCTCGGGAGGGCCTCGTGAACCGCGCTCACCGGCTGGCATCGCGCACCCTCGCTCGCCTGCGCGGGTCGGCGCCACCAGGCCCCTAGGGCGCGGGTTCCGCCCCGCGCCGGGTTCCGCCCCGCGCCGGATGCCGCCCCGCGCCGGGTTCCGCCCCGCGCGCTACGTCTCAGCGCAGGTTGCCGGAGCGGAGAATGGCGACCAGCAGCCAGATACCCATAGCCAGGGCAACCACGAACGTGGCCGCGGCGATCACGGGGTAGCCACGGACGAAGGGCGGCACGCGCGCCAGCGCGAAGAGGCCCGAGCCGATCAGCAGCGCGGCCACCACCAGGCTGTAGGAGACGCGGTTGCCGATCTTGTCCAGGTGGCGCGTCAACTCCTCCACGCCCTCGTGCTCCACGCGCATCCCGAACTCACCTTCGGCCAGCCGCGCCAGCACCTTGTCGCTCCGCAGCGGCAGGCGAGTCAGAAAGCGCTTCACGTCACCGGCGGAGCGCGCCAGATCCAGCGACAGGTCCTGCCAGTCGAAGCGCGCGACGACGGCACGGCGCACGAAGTCGCGGGCGGTGTCGAGGTAGCTGTAGTCGGGATCGAGCAACTTGGCGATGCCGTCGAGGTGGGCCAGCACCTTGACGAGGAGGCCGAAGTTGCTGGGAGTCTGGATGGCGTGCTGGGTGGCGACGCGCAGCGTGTCGTAGAGCACGGCGCCGATGTTCACGTCGCGGGCGGGCAGGTCATAGTACTGGCGGAGCACGCGGTCGGCGTCGGCGGTGAACTGCTTGCGATCCACCGGTTGAAGGGGGCGCCCCAGGTCCAGGATCTCCTGGGCGAACGTGCTGGAGTCCTCCTCGGTGAAGCTGACGAGGAGGCGGGTGATGGCCTGGCGCATGCTCTCGTCAATGCGCGCCATCATGCCGAAATCGAGCAGCACCACGGCGCCCTCATCCGTGACGACCACGTTGCCCGGGTGCGGGTCGGCATGGAAGAAGCCGTCCACGAAGATCTGCTTCATGAAGGCTTCGCCCAGGGTCTGGGCCACCTGGCGCGGGTCTATGCCGTGGTCGCGCAGGCGCGTTAGGTCGGTGACCTTGGTGCCGCGCACCCGCTCCTGGGTGAGCACGCGCGGCGTCGTCAATTGCCAGTAGACTTGCGGCACCTGGATCTTGCGGATCTGGCGCAAGTTCTCGCGCAGGCGCTCCATGCTGCGCGCCTCGCGCAGGTAGTCCAGCTCGGCGCGAGTGGTGATCTGGAACTCCTCCACCAACTCCACCAGATTGACCACGCGCGCCAGCTCGTAGCGCTGCGACAGGAGGCGTGCCCAGTTGAGAAGGATCTCGATGTCGGTCTCCACCACGCGGCGGACGCCGGGGCGCTGCACCTTCACCACGACGGCGGTGCCGTCGGGCAGGATCGCCTCGTGCGCCTGTCCGAGCGACGCGGCGGCGATCGGGACCCGGGAGAAGAAGCGGTACGCCTCTCCGATCGGTCGCCCCTGCTCTTGCTCCACCACTCCTCTCACCTTCTCGAAAGGAACGGGAGGAGCGGCGTCCTGGAGCCGGGCCAGCTCCGCCAGGTAGCGCGGGGGCACCACGTCGGGCCGCACGCTGAGGACCTGCCCCAGCTTGATGTAGGTCGGTCCCAGCTCCTCGATGGCGGCGCGCAGCTTCGGGGGGAAGTCGGTGGCGCCCGCGGGCGAGCGGAAGCCGCGCGGCACCAGGTGGCGCAGGCCGAGCCAGTCGAGGACCTGGCGGCCGAAGTAGCGCCCGATGATCACCGCCACCTCAGCTTCACGCCCGAAGTGGCGCAGCCGACGCGAGAAGCGGAGCATGTCGCAGGCTTCTCCTTTCAGGAGCTGCAGGAAGCGCTCCGCGTTGCGCGCCGCATCGCCCCTGTCATCAACTCATAACGATTTCAGATTGCAGATTGGCGAACCGGTGCAGCACCTGGCTGCGTCGGCCCGGTTTCGTCGCATTCCTGCCTGAAACCGCTATCAGACCTGGCTTGCTCGCGAGCGTCCCGGCGTGCGACAGGAGGCTGTGCGTGCCCACTCCGGTTCCTTCAGCTTCGTCGTGCGTGTTGGCGGCCGGTCAGCGCGTCCACCAGACCCGGGCCTGCTTGGAATCGGAGGTCCAGTGGTAATGCACGTGGCCCCCGTAGGCGCGGCCGACGGCGCGGCCGAGGCGCTGCGCCAGCTTCTCGTTGGTGGTCGTGACCACCATCTGGCTCCCGTCTTCCTGAATCTCCATCACGCGCTCCAGGGGGTTCACATGGCGCGCGCGCACGTCCTCGTTGCGGATCAGGTTGAGGATCTCATCCCGGTGCTCCGGGATGAAGTCGCTGGAGAGCGTCACGATCCCCCCGGGCTGCCGGTCGTGCAGCTTCTGGCAAGCGGGGCAGACGATGTAGTGTGCGTCGGCCGCCTTGACCGCCTCCTGGTAGATGCGCTCATCCAGGCTCCATCGCTCGTTTTGGTTCACCGCGTGGCATTCGCGGCAGATCACCGTGCCGCGGTACGACTCGCTCGGGAGATAAGGATCGTCGAAGTCCTCCACATTCCGGCGGATCGGCACCGGGCCGCGCCGGCTCGCGTTGGGGAAGCTCGAGGCGGACTCGTCTCTGCGTCGGAAGGGCATGGGGCCCTGTCGATTCACGTTCGCCACTTCGTCACATCCTCTCTTCGCAACGTTGCCCGACAGTGCTGCACCTTGCGGCGTCACATCATTCCATCGGCCCAATCCTTTCAAACGGAGCGAGCAGCCGCCCTGATGGCGGCCGGAAACCCACGATGTTCGGTGAGACTATTATAGCACGTTGCGCCGTAGGATGCCACCCCGGTGATCAGGCGCCGGAAGAACTGACTGCGGGCGCAGACAGAGCGGCGCCCCTACGTGCCACGCGCATTCCGTAGGGGCCGCGCTCCGTCTCGGCCCG
>JACQGM010000144.1 GCA_016199585.1 Armatimonadota bacterium | reverse complement strand
CGATCTCGTAGGTGAGGGTGCCGCTGCGCGAGACGACGCCCACGCGCCCCTTCTTCGTGATGTTGCCCGGCATGATCCCGATCTTGCACTCGCCCGCGCTGATCAGCCCGGGGCAGTTGGGGCCGAGAAGGCGCGTGCCCCCGCCGGGCGAAGACCCCGTGCCGGCAGAGGGCGAACACTCTGGTTCGCCCCTGCGGGATTCGCGCACGAAGTGGAGCACGCGGATCATCTCCTGGATCGGGATCCCCTCGGTGATGCAGACGCAGAGGGGAAGCCCGGCATCCACCGCCTCCAGGATGGCATCCGGCGCCGCGGCGCGCGGCACGAAGATCACCGAGGCATTGGCCCCCGTCTCGCGCACCGCCGCGCGCACGGTATCGAACACCGGCACGCCGAGCACGTCGCTCCCGCCCTTGCCCGGCGTCATCCCGGCCACCACCTTCGTGCCGTACTCCAACATCTGCCGCGTGTGGAACGCGCCCTCCCGCCCGGTGATCCCCTGCACCAGCACGCGGGTCTCCTTGCCAACGAGAATGCTCACACCGTTCCCCCCTCCCTTGAGAACCGATCCGACGGGCAACAGAGCACTCACCACAGAGGACACAGAGATTCACAGAGGCTGGGATGATCAGGGATCCTTTCCTCTGCGCTCCTCTGCGTCCTCTGTGGTGAGGATTACCATCCAATCCCTAACGCGACAGCGAGACGATCTTCCGCGCCGCCTCTTCCATCGTCTCGGCGGGCACAAGCGCGGTGCCCTGGAGGAGAGCGCGGCCATCCCGCTCGTTGGTGCCGGTCAGCCGCACCACGATCGGCACGCGGACATCGAGCCGGCCGGTGGCCTCCAGGATGCCCTTCGCCACCTCGTCGCAGCGGGTGATCCCGCCGAAGACGTTGAAGAGGACGCCCTTCACGCGAGGGTTGAGGAGCACCGCTTCAAGGGCGTTGGCGACCAGGTCGGCCTTGGCGCCGCCGCCGATGTCGAGGAAGTTGGCGGGGGCGCCGCCCGCGCGCTTCACCTCGTCGAGGGTGCTCATCACCAGGCCGGCGCCGTTGCCGATGACACCGATGTCGCCCTCCAGGCGCACGTACTGCAGACCGCGGCGGTGCGCCTCGGCCTCCATCGGGTCCTCCTCGCTCTCCTCTTTGTACTCGGCGATGTCGGGGTGACGGTAGAGGGCGTTGTCGTCCACGTCAATCTTGGCGTCGGCGGCGATAACCTCGCCGCCGCGGGTGAGCGCCAGCGGGTTGATCTCGGCGAGGCCGGCGTCCACGGCCACGTAGGCCTGGTACAGGGAACGCAGGAGCCTCATCGCCGCGGGGAGCGCCTCGCGGTTCAGGCCCGCCTCGTAGCACGCCTGGCGGATCTGGAAGTCGGCCAGGCCGATGCCGGGATGGATCCAGACGCGGGCGATCTTCTCCGGGGCGGTGGCGGCCACCTCCTCGATGTCCATGCCCCCGGCGGCGCTCACCATCACCACGTTGCGGCGCGCCGCCCGGTCCATGGTGATACCCAGGTAGTACTCCTCGGCGATGTCGGCGGCCGCTTCCACCAGGACCTTCCGCACCACCAGGCCCTTGATCTCCATGCCCAGGATCTGCTCCGCCGCCCGCGCCGCATCCTCGGGCGTGGGGGCGAGCTTCACGCCGCCCGCCTTCCCGCGCCCGCCCACGTGGACCTGGGCTTTCACCACGACCGGCCCGCCCAGCCGCCGCGCGACGTCCGCCGCCGCGATGGGATCGGCCACGGCCTCGCCCGGCGGCACCGGCACGCCGTAACGCGCCAGGATCTGTTTCGCCTGGTGCTCGTGTATCTTCATTCCTGCTCCCCGAGGTGGTCTGCCGCTATTCTACGCCGCGGGCCGGGAGCGTGTCAAGCGCACGGGTGCCGCGGCCGGCGAGGGGTCGGCGGCAGCTCCGGGCGCGGATCGCCCGGAGCTGCCACCTTGCTCACGGCGACCGCTATGCCATCGCCCCCACGATCTCGCCGTGGTGGATCACGTCGTCCTCGACCGTCTGGTAGAGGGCGAAGAAGTCGGGCCGGCGCTGGATGGGACGGAAGGTGCGGCAGCCACTGAACCGGGGCGGCCCCGGCTTGCCGCCCTGGCTCATGAAGATTGAAGAATGAATGACGCGTTTCCGCCGTTCGTAGTAGCCGGGTTCAGCCGGCTAAAGCCAGCCACTACGAACGCTACCCGGGACACGCTACTCATTTCTCAAGGTCCATAGGCCAGGCAGCAGAGAAGAGAGAGAGCGCTGAGGTCTATACCGGAATGGGCCCTGATCCTCAGCGTCCTCTGAATCCTCAGCGCCTCTGTGCCACTAACGAGCAGAACCCGCGAGCGCCGCGCGGAGTACCGGGCATTGGAAATACCCGTCTCGGGGGCCTGCGGCCGACCGCCCTCGCGGGCGGATAATCCACCTGCGTCCGGGAAGACGCTCAGCGGCGCCACGCCGCTCGCCAGACGGGTTTTTCCAATGCCCGGCCCTTGGTTGCGGCTTTGCCGCGCTGTGTTCCCCCCTCTGCGTCTCCGGGCGTTCTCGCACACTCTCTGGACTCCGAACTCTCCCAACGCCTCACCGCGTCGGGCGCTGCATGAAGTACTCCGGCTCCGCCGGGAACTCGTCGAAGGCGCGGCGCACCTGCTCGCGGACGATCTCAAAGCCCATGCTCTGATAGAGGGCGACGGCCCGCGCGTTCGTTTTCTGCACGGTGAGGTACATCAGCGGTGGGCCGACCTCGCGAGCGATCTCCAGGATCCGCGTCATCAGCGCCCGCCCGAGTCCACACCCCTGGTAGCCGCGCCGGCAGCAGATGCCGAAGCCACCGGCGGGGCTCTCCGCGTCACGCCACCCATAGTGGGCGCAGCCGGCGATCACGCCCCCGTCGTCCACGGCCACCAGGCGGACGCGGAAGGGATGGTCGGCCGCGGCGGCTTCCTCGGCTGCGCGCTCTCGGGTGAGCGGGTGCGGGCAGTAGAAGCGCACGTCGGCGCGGGGTATCGCCTCGTAGAAGTCGGCGAAGGCGTCGGCATCCTCACCGGCGATGTGCCGAATCACCACCACCCGCCCATCCTTGAGGGCGGCCGGCACCGGCGGGAAGCGACGGCGGTCCTGTTCGAGCATCCGGTTCCTCCTCGCGAGAGGCGCCTCGCCCGGCTGCCCGAGCGCGCCCGTTCCATCCTGCGCCGCCGGCCGGCGGCCCGGTCCACGACCTGCTCTTTCGGCGCCGGCAGCTCTGTACCCTCCCATCCTCTGTCATCCAGAAGGTATTCGCGCCCTCGCCCGCGAACCACGGTGCGTGGAGGAAGAGCCGCCGGCTGACGCTCCCGCGCCGGGCGAACCCCCGGGTCCGCCCCCATGAGGTCTCCGGCGGCCAAGAGCAGACCGACACAGTCCTAACTCCAGTCACTCTAGTCACTCTTCCCAGAGACGCCCATGGAGACGAAATCGCCTTACCTCTCGGTGGTCATCCCGGTCTACAACGAGGAGCCGAACCTCCGCCCGCTGCAGGAGCGGATCGCCGCGGCGCTGGACGCAACGGGCCTCGATTACGAGGTCGTCTACGTGGATGACGGCAGCCGCGACGGGTCCTTCCGCATCCTGCGCGAGCTGGCGGAGGCGCATCCGCGCGCGTCCGCGATCCGCTTCCGGCGCAACTACGGGCAGACGGCGGCGATGTCGGCCGGCTTCGACGCGGCGCGCGGCGAGGTGATCATCCCTCTCGACGCCGACCTGCAGAACGACCCGGAGGACATTCCCCGGCTGCTCCAGAAGTTGAACGAGGGCTACGACGTCGTCAGCGGCTGGCGCCAGAAGCGCAAGGACAAGGCGATCACCCGCAGACTTCCGTCGCTGCTGGCCAACGCGCTGATCGCGCGCATGACCCGCGTGCGCATCCACGATTACGGATGCACGCTGAAGGCCTACCGCGCCTCGATCCTGAAGGACGTGCGCCTCTACGGGGAGATGCACCGCTTCATCCCGGCGTGGGCGGCGATGGAGGGCGCCCGCGTCACGGAGGTGCCCGTGGCCCACCACCCGCGCGTGGCCGGCAAGACGAAGTACGGCCTCTCGCGCACCTTCCGCGTGGTCCTCGACCTGCTGGTGGTGCGCTTCCTCGGCGGCTACGGCACCAAGCCGATCCACCTCTTCGGCGGCCTCGGCATCGGGCTGTGCGCCGCCGGAGTGCTGGCGGGGGTCGCCACCCTGGTCGAGAAGCTCTGGGTGGGCACCAAGGCGCACAACAACCCCCTGCTCATCCTGGCGGTGTTCCTCTTCATCCTCGGCGTGCAGGCGGTGATGATGGGACTGCTGGCTGAGCTGAGCATCCGCATCTACCACGAGGCGCAGGGCAAGCCGATCTACCGCGTGGCCGAGATGGTGAACTTCCACGCGCCGGAGGCCGCGGAAGGGGCGCGCCCGCGCTGACGCGACGATGCGGAGAATCCCTGCAACCTTTCCCCCCGTGCCGCGTCTCAGAGAGTATACGGAAGGGGGTGCCCCAGCATGGACTCCGCCATCGCTGCGGTGGCCGCCGTGAGTGCGGGAGTCCTTCTCGGAGTAGGCTTCTACGCACTCACCACCTTCGTCACCGGCCGTTGGCAGCGGAAGCGCACGCACTGATGCTTCATTCTCTCGGGGGCGGTTGGACAACAACCGCCCCCTTTTTTTCCGCGGTGGCCGGGAGGACGGAAGTGAAGCCTGTTCTTGCCATCACCCCGGGCGATCCGGCGGGCATCGGGCCCGAGATCGTGGCGCGCGTCCTTTGCGACGCCGAGGTCTTCACGCTCTGCCGCCCCCTGGTCATCGGCCCGGCGGCCGCGTTGGCGGAAGGGGCGCGCGCCGCGGGTGTCTCCTTGCGGGTGGCCGCGGCCGCGACCCCGGATGACGCCGGCGGATCCCCCGGTGAGGCCCGTGTCCTTGAGCCCGAGGCCGCCGACCTGACCGGGGTGCGCGCCGGCCGCGTCTCCCCGGAGGCCGGGCGCGCCGCCGCGGAGAGCGCGCTCCTGGCCGCGCGCCTGGCGCTGGAGGGCCGCGTGGACGCCCTGGTCACGGCGCCCCTCAACAAGGAGGCGATGCGACTGGCCGGCTACCCGTTCGCCGGGCACACGGAGCTCCTGGGCGACGCGTGCGGCGTGGCCCACCCCGGGATGATGCTGGTCTCCGGCAACCTGCGCGTGGCACACGTCAGCACCCACGTCTCCCTCGCCGAGGCCGTGCGGCGCGTGACGCGGGAGCGCGTGGGGCACGCCATCCGCCTGGCCGGCAGCGGCCTGCGCCTCCTGGGGCTGGGGAACGGGCGCATCGCCGTGTCGGGCCTCAACCCCCACGCGGGGGAGAACGGCCTCTTCGGCGACGAAGAGGCGCGCGCCATCGTCCCCGCCGTCGCCGAGGCGCGCGCCGGCGGCCTGGACGTGGAGGGACCGATCGCCCCCGACACGGTCTTCATGCGCGGCCTGCGGGGAGAGTTCGCCGCCGTCGTCGCCATGTACCACGATCAGGGGCACATCCCGGTGAAGCTGCTCGGCATGGAGCGCGGCGTCAACGTCACTCTGGGCCTCCCCATCCTCCGCACCTCCGTGGATCACGGCACCGCCTTCGACATCGCCGGGCGCGGCGTCGCCAGCCCCGAGAGCCTGCGCGAGACGATCCGCCTCGCCGCGCGCATGGCGCGGCGGCGCGCTACCGGAGACGCCGGATGACGCGGCAGGGGTTGCCGGCCGCCACCACGGCGGCGGGAATGTCCTTCACCACCACGCTCCCGGCGCCGATGGTCGTGTCGGCGCCGATCGTCACCCCGGGGCAGACGATGGCTCCGCCCCCGATCCAGACGTTGTTCCCGATGGTGACGGGAGCGGCCAACTCGCGGCCGCTCAGGCGCGCGCCGAGGTCGGTGGGGTGCGTGGCCGCATAGACCTGGACGTAGGGGCCGAACATCACGTTGTCGCCCAGGCGGACAGGGGCACAATCGAGGATCACGCACCCGCAGTTCATGTAGAGGTTGTCGCCCGCTTCGATGTAGCAGCCGTAATCGCAGTGGAAAGGCGGCTCGATCTCCACGCGCGGCCCCACGCGGGCGAACAACTCGCGGAGGATCTGCAGCCGCGCCTCTCCCTCTTCCTCGGTCGTCCGGCAGTACTGCCGGAGGAGACGGCGGGCTCGCCCTCGCATGGCGATCAGCTCCGGGTCGTAGGCGAGATATAGCTCGCCGGCCAGCATCAGCTCCCGCTCGGTGCGGGTTGTCTCGCTCACTCCGCGACTCCCTTCCGAGGCGCGCGGGATCGATCCGCGCGCGGGGCTCCCCTCAATCGCATGGATGGGGACGTTCCTGCCCCGAGATGGATTTCCACGCGGTCGGCGTCACTCCCTTGCGCGCAGACGGGCGCGTCGGGGTCGCGCGGGCGCTCGCCTTGACACCCGATCCGGGAAAAGGTATACTATGCTGGGTGGGAAAGCAGCCGTGTGTGAAGAGGTGGGCAAGCCTGGTCGGCGCTGGCAATCTGGAATCGCATGCGCGTAGCAGGAAGAGGCTGGACGGCTTCCTTCGTCGGTCTTTTCGAGTTTATCGGGGAGAATGGGGTCCTCCTCGGCCAGGCAGCGCGGTTCCTGGCCGCGGGGGCGATGGGCGGGCTGGAGACGGTTCGCCAGATGAGCTTGATCGGGGTCAACTCGCTCCCGATCGCCCTGGTGACCACGGCGGCGTCGGCCGCGGTGCTCTCGCTGCAATCCGCCGCGCAGGCGGTCCCCTACGGCCTGGGGAGCCTGGTCGGGGGCCTGGTATCGGCGTCGGTGGCGCGCGAAGTGGCGCCGGTGCTCACCGGGGTGGTGGTTGCGGCGCGCGTGGGGTCGGCCATCGCCGCTGAGCTCGGCACGATGAAGGTGACGGAGCAGGTGGATGCCCTGCGCTCCCTCGCCGTGGACCCGGTAGAGTATCTGGTGGTGCCCCGCTTCCTCGCCTGCGTGATCATGCTCCCCGTGCTCACCATGTATGCCGACGCGATCGGCGTGGTGGCGGGTTACATGGTGGCGGTGGCCTCGGGCGTATCGCCCGGCGGCTACATCGCCTCGGCTACGAACCCTACTTTCATCAGCATGTACGATGTGCTGATGGGGATGGCGAAGACGGTCGTTTTCGGGGCGATCATCGCGCTGGTGGGGTGCCAGCAGGGCCTGCGCACCCGCGGCGGCGCCGCCGGCGTGGGGCAGGCGACGACCAACTCGGTGGTGCTGTCCATCATGCTCATCTACATCAGCAACTACTTCCTGTCCGAGATGATCTGGATGTAGCGAAGGGAGGGAACGATGGCTGGCCTGGTGCTGGAGATCCCGGAGGACGTCGCCGAGGCGATCCGGATCCCTCGCGCGGAGAGAGAGGATCGACTGCGCCGGGAGATAGCCATCCGTCTGTACGACAAGGGCTTCCTGTCATTCGGGAAGGCATCTGAACTGGCAGGGATGGGCGCGTGGGACTTCCACCGCCTTCTAGGCGACGAGGGAATCGTCCGCAACTACGATCTGGAGGAGTTGCAGGAGGATCTGCGCACGCTGGAGCTCGTTCCTTGACGGCAGCGGTTGATTCCTCGGTCCTGATCGGTCTCAGCCTGTTCAGGGCACCATCGGGATGCTGATCTGGGCTAGACGCACCGGGCTTCTAGCGGATCTGAGTCAGCACCTGGATGCGTTGCGCGCGGGCGGCTTCCGAATCGGCCAGGGCGTCTTTGATCAGGCGCTACGTGCGGTGGGCGAGTTCTCGCCATAGACCGGCGCGAAGCAAGCTGGGGTCCGTAGACACCGGGATACGTAGCCATGGCAGCATCACGGGCCCCCATGATCGTGGTCCAGAACCTGGACTACCGGGCCGGGGGGCGGCACATTCTCAAGAACGTGAACCTGACGGTCTACGTGGGCGAGACCCTCGCGATCATGGGCGCCTCGGGGTCCGGCAAGACGAGCCTGCTGAAGATCATCGGCGGGTTGGCGCGCCCGACTTCCGGCCGGGTCTTCATCGGCGAGAGCGACATCGGCGGCCTTTCCGAGCACCGGCTCAACCGCGTGCGCCTGGTGATGGGCTTCGTCTTCCAGTACGCCGCCCTCTTCGACTCGATGACCGTCGCAGAAAACATCGCCTTCGGCGTGCGCCGCCACTACAACTACACGCGGGAGCAGATCGCGCGCATAGTGGCGGAGAAACTGCGTGTTGTGGGAATGGAGGGGACCCAGGACTTGCTGCCGGAGCAGCTCAGCGGCGGGATGCAGAAGCGCGTCGGGCTGGCGCGCGCCCTGGCGATGGACCCCCTCATCCTGCTCTACGACGAGCCCACCAGCGGCCTCGACCCGGTCACGACGACCGGCATTGACGACCTCATGATCCATCTCCGGGACGCCTTCGGGGTCACGTCCGTGGTGGTTTCGCACCATATCCCCAGCATCTTCCGGGTGGCCGACCGGGTGGCGATGATCCACAGCGGCGAGATCCGCGCGGTCGGAACCCCGGATGAGATCCGGCAGTCAGAGGATGAAGCGGTACAGCAGTTCATCCACGGCACCAGCCAGGGCCCCATCTCGGGGATCGGGTGAGTTCGAGAGGGAAGTCCGATTTCAGATTGCGGATTGGGGTGCAGTCTGAAATCCGAAATCTGAAATCTGAAATTCGAAAGATGGGCTACGTTGCTCGAGTCGGCATCATCCTGACGGTCGCCGCCGTCCTGCTCGGCGCGATGTTCTTCCTGTTGGAGGGCTACTACGCGCAGGCGAAGTCCTACCCGATCTGGGTGATCTTCGACAATGCCCTGGGCGTCCAGAAGGGCGCGCCGGTGCGCATGGCCGGCGTGGACGTCGGTCAGGTGGGCGACACCGCGCTGACTCCGGACAACCGGGCCCAGGTCCAGTTGAACATTGATAAGAAGTACGGCATCCCCAAGGGATCCAAGTTCACCATCGCCTCGGGCGCCATCATCGGCGACAAGTTCATTGACATCCTTCCGGCGCGAACCGGTGAGACGATTGCCAAGGATGCCATCATAGATGGGCCGGACCAGGTCAGGAAGCCGGTGCAGATCGAGGATGTGGCCGGGCAGGCGAGCAAGCTCATCGGCCAGTTCCAGGAACTCTCCGAGCACCTCAACCACGTGGTCGGCAACCCGGAGGTGCAGCGCGACATCGCCCAGTCCATGGCCAACCTGGCGCGGACGACGGCGCGCGCAGAGGAGCTGATCCTGGGGGCGCAGGGCATCATCGTGCGCAACCAGGTGCAGGTAGACCGGATGATGGGCAACCTTGTTGAGGCATCGAGCGAGCTGCGCAACGCCATGGCGGACGTGCGCGTCCTGACCACGGACCCCGAGGTGCGCAGCGACGTGGCCTCTACGGCTGACAGCCTGCGGACGGCTTCGGAGCGCCTGGACGCGGTGATCCAGGACGTGCGGGACGTGACCGCCGATCCCGATGTCGGACGCAACTTGCGCGAGACCGCCGAGAACATGGCCCAGGCGACCGCGCAGGCGCGCGACATGACCGAGCGGGTCAATAAGCTCTTCGGATCGGGCCGGCCGCGCATCACGTTCAACTTGCCGCGGCCTCAGTTCCAGAGCGGCACGCGCTTCATCCTGGAGAGCGCCGGGTCGGGCGCCGGCAAGGTGCGGACGGATCTGACGCTGACGATCCCGACGGGGAAGGAGAGCGGCCTGCGCCTGGGCCTCTACGATTTCACGGAGAGCAATCGCCTGATCGCTCAGCGGATCCGCTGGCTGGATCCGAAGACGGCGATGCGCTACGGCCTCTACAGCGGCCGCCTGAGCGTCGGCATGGACTACGACGCGAGCAAGCGGCTGAACCTGACGGCGGATCTCTACGATCCGAAGTACCCGCGAATGGATCTGCGCGGGCACTACTATTACACGAGCGATCTCGGATTGGTGTTCGGCGTGGACAGCATCCTGCGCAACCCGAGGGCCATCGTGGGCCTCCAGTGGCGCAAGTAGCGAAGGGAGTTGGAAGTCTGTGAAGGTGGTATTGTTGCACGACGTGGCCGGTGTTGGCAAGGCCGGAGAGTTGGCGACGGTGGCGGATGGCTATGGCCGCAATTACCTCGTGCCGCGCAAGCTGGCGATGATCGCTAACGAGGGAGTGATGCGGTCGCTGGAGATGCAGCGGAAGACGATCCAGCGCCGCGCCCAGCGCGAGCGCCACGACGCGGAGTCGGTGGCGGCGCGGCTGCAGTCGGCCCCGATCCACATCGAGGCGCACACCGGCGTGGGGGGCAAGCTCTACGGCTCCGTGACCACCCAGGACATCGCCGATGCCGTCAAGAAGAAGTTCGACATTGACGTGGACCGCCGGAAGATCGACCTCCAGGAGCCGATCCGCCTGGTGGGGAGCTACACCGTGCCGGTGCGCCTGATCCGGGACGTGGTGGCGCCGTTGACGGTGAACGTCACCGAGCCCGGCGGCGAGCTGCCGGCGCCCAAGGAGACCCTCCCGACGCCGGCGCCGGATGCCCCGCTGCCCGCACCCGTTGAGGAAACCCCGTAGGACGATTTGAGCTTGCAGATTGCAGATTGCAGATTGAGGCGGCGACCGCGCCAATCTGCAATCTGCAATCTCAAATCTGCAATCTGGAGATGAGTTGTGCGACCCGCCCGTGTCCCCCCGCAATCCCTGGAGGCCGAACAGGCGACCCTCGGCGCCATGCTGCTCGAGCGCGCCGCCATCGAGCGGGCGGGCGAGATCCTCATCGCCGAGGACTTCTACCGCGAGGCGCACCGACTCGTCTTCCAGGCCGCCGCGGATCTTTCTGACCGCAACGAGCCGGTGGACCTGACTACTCTGGCGGCCGAGCTGGAGAACCGCGGCCATCTCGAGCAGGCGGGCGGGCGCCCCTACCTGGCATCCCTCCTCGATGCCGTGCCAACCGCGGCCCACGTTGAATACTACGCGCGCATCGTCGCCGACAAGGCGATGCTGCGGCGACTCATCGGCGCCGCCACCGACATCATCGAGGAGGGCTACGGGGAAGTTGACAGCGCCGAGGAGGTGGTGGACCGCGCCGAGGCCGCGGTGATGGCCGTGGGCCAGCGGCGCAGCAGCCGCTACTTCACGGCTCTCAAGCCCCTGCTCGACCAGGCCTTCGAGCGGATTGACTACCTCTACTACCACAAGCAGGAAACCACCGGCCTCGCCACCGGGCTGCACGCCCTGGACGAGATGACCAACGGCCTGCAGAAGTCCGACTTGATCATCGTCGCCGCCCGGCCCAGCATGGGGAAGACCAGTCTCGGCGTGAACATCGCGGTGCATGGCGCGGTGCAGGTGAAGGCGCCCGTCGCCCTCTTCAGCCTGGAGATGTCGAAGGAGCAGCTCGCGCTGCGCATCATCCAGTCGGAAGCGCGCGTCGAGAGCCGGCGCCTCCGCTCCGGCTACCTCAACGATGAGCAGTGGCGGCGGGTGACGGAGGGGATCTCGCGCGTCTGGGATGCGCCGATCTATATTGACGACACCCCCGGCATCTCGGCCATCGAGATGCGGGGCAAAGCGCGCCGGCTGCGCGCCGAGCTGGGCGGCCTGGGGCTGATCGTGGTGGATTACCTGCAGCTCATGCGCTGGCACGGGCGGGTGGACAACCGCGTGCAGGAGGTCTCCGAGATCGCCCGCTCGCTGAAGAACCTGGCACGCGAGCTCGAGGTGCCGGTGATGGCGCTCTCGCAGCTCTCGCGCGCCGTGGAGCGCCGCGACGATAAGCGACCGATCCTCTCCGACCTGCGCGAGAGCGGATCGATCGAGGCCGAGGCCGACCTGGTGATGATGCTCTTTCGGCCCAGTTACTATAAGTATGAGAGCCCGGATACCGACGCGGAGCAGCGGGAGGAGGGTGCCGAGCGCGTGGATGAGACCCAACTCATCATCGCCAAGCACCGCAACGGTCCGACCGGCACCGTGGATCTCCTGTTCCTCCCCGATTACGCGAAGTTCGAGGACAAGGCGGAAGAAGGCGACTACTGATGAAGGTCCTGGTGCTTGGTGGGGGCGGCCGTGAGCACGCCCTCGTCTGGAAGCTGCGGCAGAGCCCGCGCGTGACCGAGATCCTGGCCTGCCCGGGCAACGCCGGCATCGCCCGGCAGGCCGAGCTGGTGACCCTGCCCCTGGACGACCTCTACGGGCTGGCCCAGTTCGCCCTGGAGAACAAGGTTGACCTCACGGTGGTCGGCCCCGAGGCGCCCCTTGTCGCCGGGATCGTGGACGTCTTCAGCGCGCGCACGCAGTACATCTTCGGCCCGGGCAAGGCCCAGGCGCGCCTGGAGGGGAGCAAGGTCTACGCCAAGCGGCTCATGGCCCGCCTGAACATCCCCACGGCGTCCTTCGAGGTGTTCGACAGTGCGCCCGCCGCGGCCGACTACGTCCGGCAAGCCAGCCGTCCCCTGGTGGTGAAGGCCGATGGCCTGGCCGCCGGCAAGGGCGTTCACGTCTGCCAGGACCCCGCCGCGGCGGAGGCCGCCATCCGCCAGATCATGGAGGAGAAGGTCTTCGGCGCCGCTGGCGACCGGGTGGTGATCGAGGAGTGCCTCGAGGGTCAGGAAGCCACCCTGATGTTCTTCCTCGACGGCGAGACCGCCCGGCCGATGATCCCCTCGCAGGACTACAAGCGCGTCGGTGACGGCGACACCGGCCCGAACACCGGCGGCATGGGCTGCTACGCCCCGGTGCCCGCCGTCTCCGATGCCCTGGTGCAGCAGGTGCAGAGAGAGGTGATCGAGCCGATCCTGGAAGCGTTCGACGTGCGCGGCATCCACTATAGGGGCGTGCTCTACGTTGGCCTGATGCTGACGGCGGACGGCTACCGCGTGCTCGAGTTCAACATCCGCTTCGGCGACCCGGAGGCGCAGACGGTGCTGCCGCTGCTGGAGACCGACCTGGTGGACGTGATGATCGCCACGATGGAGGGGGGTCTCCACCGCCTCCAGCCGAAGTGGCGCAATGAGAAGACGGTGACGGTGGTGCTCGCCTCCGGCGGCTACCCCGGCGAGTACGAGAAGGGCAAGGTCATCGAGGGCCTGGAGGACGTGGCCGCGGTGCCCGGCGTGACGATCTTCCATGCCGGCACCGCCCTGGAGGAGGGCAAGGTCGTCACCGCCGGCGGGCGCGTCCTGAACGTGACCGCCACCGGCCCCACCCATGCGGAAGCGGCGAAGCGCGCCTACGAGGCGGTGGGCAAGATCCGGTTTGAGGGGATGCAGTATCGGAAGGACATCGGGTCGCGGGTGCGGGGGTAGGCGCGCATCCAGCGCCCTCCTTCGGCCTGCCGTGTAGAGGCGGACCGCGTGTCCGCCCCGGCGAGGACGGCGCTGCCCCCTGTGCGACCGCTGAGCCGGAGGGCCGATGAGAGGCGCCGATCGTGGCATAGTGAAGTGGCGCCCGGCATCGGACGGCACACACACGAGGGTGGTGTGCCTCGCCGCGGTGAGGCAGTGAGCGGGCGGCAGCAGCACGCACGGGGGGTAACACCGATGGAGACCAAGCGGTTCATCTACTACCAGGATGGCGAGTGGTGGGTGAGTTGGCTGGAGGACTACCCCGACTACCAGACTCAGGGGCGTACCCGCGATGAGCTGAAGGAGAACCTCAAAGGGATCCGTGAGGAGCTTGCCCGCCTGAGTTCGCCGGGCTCTCCGGGCCATTGACGCACCCCGGCCTCGGCGGGTACAATAGGCGGGGCGGGACATCCCGGCCAGAGGCCGCCTGCCGGTTCCGGCACGGAGCGCGCCATGAGTGAGAAGAGGACAATCAGACGGCGTGTTCGGGTGGCGCGGGCACACCCGCAGCCCGGCTGGCTCTCGCGGGCCAAGGCTGCGGTGAGGGCATTGGCGACAACACCGCCGAACTGGGACACCTACGGGGCCGAGGCACCGAACGCACTGGCCCTGCGCAACGCCAAGCGCATCCTGCGGGACCTTGCCACGTTCGGCCTGCGCCCTGACCGCATCGCACCATCCGCCGAGGGAGGTGTGGCTCTGGTCTTCGTCAGGGAGGCCAGGTACGCGGACCTCGAGTGCCTGAACACGAGCGAGGTGCTAGCCGGATTGTCCGATGGACACACGATGCCCGAGGTAAGGACGGTCACGCCCGCCAACGTGGAGTCCATACTGGAACGCATCAGTGAGCACCTCGCGGCGTGATCTGCCGGCATCCATGTATCGCAACGGACATCCAGCCAGCAGCATGAAATGGGGCATGATGAGATGGAGCGCCGACTCGCCGGTGCCGGCCGGAACCGGTCAGACGGCGCGGGAAGGGAGACCGAGCATGGTCACGCGCTATGTGTTGAGCGACTATGTGGAGTGCGCGTTGGCGCAGGCCGTCTACGACAAGTTGGAAGACGGCACGTTCGCCGGCCGGATCCCCCACTGCCCGGGAGTGGCAGCCTTCGCCGACACGCTGCGCGCCTGCGAGGAGGAACTGCGTTCTGCTCTGGAGGACTGGATCCTGCTCGGCCTCAAGCTGGGGCACCGGCTGCCGGTGATCGGCGGCATTGACCTGAACGAGGATCCCCGCCGTGAACCCGTGGGAGCCGTGTGCGAGAGCGTGTGAGAAGGGGGGAGACGCTGAGAGCGGACGGACGCAGAGGCGCAGAGGACCCGGAGAACGCAGAGCAGCGCATGAGCGGTCGTAGGGGCCGTGCTCCGTCTCGGCCCGGTCGCAGACAGAGTGGCGACCCTACGTGCGGTGGAGATGGCAGGGGTTTTCCGTTCCCGCACGTCGGCAGTGCAGGGCGAAGGAGGTTCTGGTCATCAGTCCTCAGCGTCCTCTGAGACCTCAGCGCCTCTACGTTCCCCGCCCTGCGTCTCCGTCTCTCTCTGGGAGCAGCATATGACCGTAGCCATCATCATGGGCAGCGATTCCGACCTGCCCGTCATGCAGGAAGCCGTTTCGGTGCTGAAGGAGCTGGGGGTCGCCACGGAGCGGCACATCCTCTCGGCGCACCGCACGCCCCACCGCGCCATGGAGTTCGCCGAGGGCGCCGAGGAGAAGGGCATCGCCGTGATCATCGCCGGCGCCGGGGGTGCGGCGCACCTGCCGGGGGTGGTGGCCGCGCTCACGCCGCTGCCGGTCATCGGCGTGCCGATCCAATCGCCGGCGCTCAATGGCCTGGACTCCCTCCTCTCCATCGTGCAGATGCCCGCGGGCGTGCCGGTGGCGACGGTGGGGATCGGCGCGGCGCGCAACGCCGGCATCCTCGCCGCCGAGATCCTGGGCGTGAAAGACCCGCAGGTCCGCGAGAAGGTGCGCCAGTTCAAGGCGCGCCTGGCGGCCTCGGTGGAGGCGAAGGAGCGGGCGCTGCAGGAGCAGTAACTGGCAATCCGTCACCGGTGAGGCCCAAGCTCACGCATCACTCATCACTGGTCATTCGTCAGATGGGCAATCGCGTCACCAGACCGCCCGCATGACGAGACAGGCGTTGTGCCCGCCGAACCCGAAGGAGTTCGACATCGCGACGCCGACCCGGGCCTCGCGCGCCGTGTTGGGCACGTAGTCCAGGTCACACGCCGGGTCGGGGTGCTCGTAGTTGGTCGTCGGCGGCACCACGCCCCGCTGGATCGCCAGGGCGCAGGCGACCGCCTCCACGCCGCCGGCCGCTCCCAGCAGGTGGCCGGTCATGGACTTGGTGGAGGATACCATCAGCCGCCGGGCGTGCTCTCCGAAGACGCGCTTGATCGCCGCCGTCTCGGCGGCATCGTTCTGCTCGGTCGAAGTGCCGTGGGCGTTGATGTAGCCTACCTCCTCGGGCGCCACGCCCGCGTCCTTGAGGGCCAGGGCCATGGCGCGCGTGGCGCCTTCGCCGTTGGGCGCGGGCTGGGTGATATGGTAGGCGTCGGCGGTCATGGCGTATCCCGCCAGCTCCGCGTAGATGCGCGCGCCGCGGGCGCGCGCGCACTCCTCGGCTTCCAGCACCACCACGCCGGCGCCCTCGCCGATCACGAACCCGTCGCGCTCCCGGTCGAAAGGCCGGCTGGCGCGCTCCGGTTCGTCGTTGCGGGTGGAGAGGGCGCGCGCGGCACAGAACCCGCCGACCCCCATCGGGGTGATAGCGGCCTCGGTGCCGCCGGCGATCATCACGTCGGCGTCGCCGCGCTTGATGATCTCCCCGGCATCGCCGATGGCGTGGGTGCCGGTGGCGCAGGCGGTCACCACGGCCGTATTGGGCCCCCGCGCGCCGAGCAGGATCGAGACGTGGCCCGAGGCCATGTCGCAGATCATGAGCGGCACGAAGTAGGGGCTGATCCGTCCGGGGCCGCGCTCCAAGTAGATGGCGTGCTGCTGTTCCCACGCCGCGATGCCGCCGATGCCGGAGCCGACGAGCACTCCCACGCGCTCGGCGTTCGCCTCCGTCACCGCCAGGCCGGCGTCCGCCACCGCGGCCTTGGCCGCCGCGATGGCGAACTGCGCGAACCGGTCGATGTGCCGCACCTGGCGCGGCTCGATGAAGGCGCCGGGGTCGAAGTCCCTCACCTCGCAGGCGAAGCGGGTGGTGAACTTCGAGGCATCGAACCGCGTGATCGGCCCCGCCCCCGAGCGCCCGGCAACGATCCCTTCCCAGAACGCCTCCACACTGTTGCCGAGCGGGGTGATGGCACCCAGCCCGGTAATGACTACTCTGCGCTCTGACATGCTCGTCTCTTACTCGGCCATCTTCGCCTCGATGTACTCGACCGCCTGCCCCACGGTCTTCAGCTTCTCGGCCTCCTCATCGGGGATCTCGACGGCGAACTCCTCCTCGAAGGCCATCACCATCTCCACGACGGCCAACGAGTCGGCGTTGAGGTCGGCGAAGCTCACGTCGCGCGTCACCTCATCCGCGCTCACCTTCAACTGGTCCACAATCACTGCCTTCACACGCTCGAAAGTGCTATCGCTCACGAAAGTCCTCCTCCTGTAGGCACCCGTATCTTGTCTTCTCGGTGTTATCGGGCAATATATTCGGCATTAGCGGGCGGTCACCAGTCCGCCGCAGACGTTAAGGATCTGCCCGGTGATGTAGCTGGCGTCGTCGCTGGCGAGGAAGGCGACCGCGCGCGCCACGTCTTCGGGGGTGCCGTAGCGCTGCAGCGGGATCGCCGCCAGGTAGTTGGCGCGCATCTCCTCCGCGAGGGCGCGGGTCATCGCCGTCTCGATGAAGCCGGGAGCGACGGCGTTCACCAGGATGCCGCGACTAGCCACCTCCTTGGCGAGCGCCTTGGTCAGGGCGATCATCCCGCCCTTGGCCGCCGAGTAGTTGGCCTGGCCGGCGGCGCCCATCTCTCCCATCACCGAGGCGATGTTGATGATCCGCCCGGAGCGCTGGCGCAGCATCACCTTCAGCACCGCCTTCGAGCAGAGGAACGCGCCCTTGAGGTTGGTGTCGAGCACCGCGTCCCAGTCCTCTTCCTTCATCCGCAGGATCAGGCTGTCGCGGGTGATGCCGGCGTTGTTCACCAGCACATCCACGCTCCCCCACGCCTCCATCACCTGCGCCACCATGCGCTCCACGTCCTCGGCACGGGTCACGTTCATCTCTACGAAGAGCGCCTGGCCTCCCGCATCGCGGATCGCCCGCTCCGTCTCCTGGCCGCCCGTCACGTTCATGTCGGGAACAGCCACGCGCGCGCCTTCGGCGGCGAAGAACGAGGCAGTCACCCGCCCGATGCCGGATCCGCCGCCGGTCACGATCACAACCCTATCCTGGAACCGCATCCTCTCTCCTCACCGTGGACGGTCGAGCTGGCGGCCGTTGCGCCCCAGCTCGGTCTGCTCAAGGAACTCCAACAGGTAGGTCAGCTCCTCGCTCGGGGGCACCTCCGCCGCCACCCGCGCCAGCGCCTGCTGGCGGTTCAGGCCCGACCGATACAGCAGCCGGTAGGCGATCTTGAGCTGGTCGCGCGCCTCCACGCTCACGCCCCCGCGGCGCAGACCCACCACGTTCAGGCCGTGCGGCTGCACCGGCTCTCCCTGCACCAGCATGAAGGGCGGCACGTCCTGCACCACGCGCGACATGCCCCCCACCATCGCCATCTTCCCCACGCGCACGAATTGGTGTACCCCGACGAACCCTCCGAAGACCACCCGGTCTTCCACCACCACGTGCCCGCAGAGACCGACGTAGCTCGGCAAGACGACCCGGTTCCCGACCACCGTGTTGTGCCCGACGTGAGCGAAGGCCATGATCATGTTGTCGCTGCCGACGAGGGTGACGTTGCCCTCGCCCGTGGCGCGGTGGATGGTGACGCCTTCGCGGATGATATTTCGATCGCCGATGCGCAGGAAGGTCTCCTCGCCCCCGTACTTGGAGTCTTGGGGCGGGCCGCCGAGGACGGCGTTGCTGGAGACGCGGCAATCGGCGCCGAGGGTGGTGCCCGTCTCGATGACGACGTGCGCCCCCAGCACGCAGCGGGCGCCGATCCGCACCCCGGGCCCGACCACGCAATAGGGCCCGATCGCTACGTCCACACCGATCGCCGCCTGCGGCGAGAGGATCGCCGTCTCATGAATGGCCATCTTCGGCGCCTTCCGGCATCTCGTCGCCCGCTATCGCCGCCCGCTCGACGATGGCGTAGAGGAACTCGCCCTCGACGGCAAGCTCCGCCTCCACGTGGGCAGTGATCCGCACCTTCCCGAACCTTCCCCGGTCGCGCAGGACGTTGACCTCCATCCGCAGCGTGTCTCCCGGCACCACCGGGCGGTGGAAGCGAACCTTGTCCAGCCCCCCGAACATCGCCAGCTTGCCGGCGTTGCGAGGGTCGGAGAGGAGGAGCACGCCGCCCACCTGCGCCATGGACTCGAGGATGAGGACTCCCGGCATCACCGGGGCGCCGGGGAAGTGGCCGGTGAAGAACTCCTCGTTCACCGTCACGTTCTTCACCCCGACGGCGCGCTTGCCGATATCCACCTCGAGCATGCGGTCCACCAGCAAGAAGGGATAGCGGTGGGGAAGCACCTTCTGAATCTGAACCGTGTTGAGCATACTCCCGTACCGACCCTCTACTCCCAACCTGTCATCCCGAGCCGCCGGCCCTGTCATCCCGAGCCGCCGGCCCTGTGATCCTGAGCCGCCGGCTCTGTCATCCTGAGCGCAGCGAAGAATCTCCCCCGGGGCACCCACTACAGGCCCGGACCTGTCGCCGCATTCCCGGCGGAGATGCTTCGGCGCGGCGCCTCAGCACGACAGGGGTGGCAGACCACCAGGAGCGGACCGCGACTCCCCGGTCGCTGCAGATGAATGACTGCTCACTGCCCGCCGATCACCGACAGGTGCTCTCTGGCGGCTGCAACTCCCGTCGCGTCTCCCGCCTGGAGCATGCGCGCTTCCGGCACGGTGCGCCGCACCAGGCCCGAGAGCACCTGGCCCGGACCCACCTCGACGAATGTGGTCACACCGTCGGCGGCCATCCGCCGCACCGAGTCCTCCCACAACACGCTGCCGGTGACCTGGGCGGCGAGGGCGGCGCGGATCTCGTCCGCGGTGCGCACGTAGCCGCCCGTGACGTTGGCGACGACGGGAATCCGCGCGTCACGGAACGGGGTCTTGGCCAGTTCGGCCGACAGGCGCTCGGCGGCCGGCTGCATCAGCGGCGAGTGAAAGGCGCCGCTCACGTTGAGCGGCCGGACCATGCGCGCCCCGCGCTGCTTCGCCAGTGCCGCGGCGCGCGCCACTGCCTCCGGCTCACCGGAGATGACGATCTGCCCCGGCGCGTTGTAGTTCGCCCCGACGACCACTCCCCCCGCCTCCCGGCACGCGGCATCCACCGCCTCCCGGTCCAGCCCGATCACGGAGGCCATCGTCCCCCCGCCGGCCGCGCCGGCTTCCTCCATGAAGAGGCCCCGGCGCCGCACGAGGCGCACCGCGTCCCGTGCGCTCAGGGCGCCCGCGCACACTAGCGCCGTGTATTCGCCGAGGGAGAGGCCGGCGAGGGAGTGTGGGGGTGTGGGG
>JACQGM010000163.1 GCA_016199585.1 Armatimonadota bacterium | reverse complement strand
CGGCGCGGGGCGGAGCCCGCGCCCTACATTGATGGCGGGGAGCTTCGAGAGGGATCCGGGGGCGCTGCGCATCCGGGAGTGGATCGAGGATGCTCTCGACATCCCGATGGCGCTCCTCTCCTTCGTCTTCCTGGGGCTGGTGCTGGTAGACCTCCTGGTCCCTCTGCCGCCCGCCTGGACTCGGCGCGTCCTCCTGGGGCAGTGGGGGATCTGGATCGTCTTCACCACGGAGTTCATCGTCGAGCTCGCCCTGGCCGACGACAAGCGGCGCTACCTGCGGCGCAACTGGCTGGCGGCGGTCAGCGTGGCTCTCCCCTTCTTGCGGGTCCTGCGCATCTTCCGCGCGATCCGGGCGCTGCGCGCGCTCCGCTTCTTCCGCCTCTCCGCCATCAGCGGGCGAGCGCTGCGCCAGGTCGGCGCCGTGCTGGGCGTGCGCGGCGCCGGCTACGTGGCGCTGAGCACCCTCTTGATCACGGTGGTGAGCGCCGTCGGGATGTACCTGTTGGAGCAGGGGGCGCCAGACTCGCAGATCACCACCTTCGGCGACGCGCTCTGGTGGTCCGCCGCCTCCATCACGACCGTCGGCAGCAACCTGGCCCCGGTAACGGGTGAGGGGCGCTTCCTGGCGGTGATCGTCTACCTCTACGGCATGGCGGTCATCGGTTACATCGCGGCCGTGCTCGCCTCCTACTTCGTCGGCAAGCAGATGCAGCCGCACCCGGAGATCAGCGAGACCGACCGGGAGTTGAAGGAAACCGCCTCCGAGCGCGCGGGCACGTCCGAGGAGCTGCAAGCGAAGGTGGACCGCCTGATCACCCTCCTCGAGCGCCGCGCCGCGGCGCCGCGGTCTCCCGGCGGAAGCGGCTGAGGAAGAGCGACGTCGCTCAGTCCACCTGCTGTTCCGCCGAGAAGGTCTGCACCGGCCACAGCGGCATCTCCTCGCCGACGAGGTACTCGAGGATGCGCCACTGCACCAGGCACCCGGCGGCGAAGCCGAGCTGCAGCCCGCGGGCGAAGCCCTCGGAATCGGTGTCCTCATCGGCGCGCAGCGCCTCCGCGAGCCGCTGCACGAGAGCGCGCGCCTGCGGGCCGTGCCCCGCCTCGAACAGCCCCCCAACGCTGGTCGGCAGGGCATCCGCCAGGGCACAAGCCGCGGCGCTCCCATCCCGCAGCAGCGCATAGGCGTGATCCGTGGCTTCGCGGGCCTCGTCCACGAACCGCTCGATCTCCTTCGCCTCCTCGATGATGGTCGCTTCGCGCTCCGGGTCCATAGCCATCGCGCACCCTTCCCCGCCGGCTCGCCACCGCGGCGCGCTCCGCTGTTCCCGCTCTGGCCGGCGGCCAAACCAAGCCCGTGGTCGGCAATCCGCATGGCAGCCGAAGGAGGAGAGCGGCCCGGACCGGCGGAGAACTCCCCACCGCACCCGCAGCAAGCGTGGGAGGGGCACGCCGAGAAGGGGGCCCACCGGCAGGAGCTGAAGTGAAGGGGTGGCGGGGCGCCCACCATGGGAGCCCCGTGATTCGCCCCTCGACACTGAACGTCAGGGCCTCTGCAGCCGGTAGGTGTTCCCCGCCTGGACCTCGAACCGCAGCCCGCCCGCGGTCGGCATGGCGCGCACCGCCGCCTCCTTGCCATTTGCGTCCACCCGGCGGACGCGGAAGCCCCGCAGCCCGGGGCCGCGGACGCTCACCGGCCCGGCATACGCACCCCACGTTTGCAGCAGATACCCTCCGCCCTCGGGCTTCAGGGAGAGGCTGGCGGGGCGCCAGGTGTTCACCGACCACCCCCCTCCCGCCAGGCGAGTCCCCTGCCCCAGGCAGAGGTAGCGCAGCCCGCCCGACCGGCGGCTCACCGAGAGCGCGCCGACCATGCCCGCCAATGTGAGCGCGGGCGGTTGATCGCCTCCCGCGGACGAGGGCGCGCCGCTGCTCTCCGCCGCGCAGGAGACGGCGAAGCGGTCCACCGAGCCGGTGGTCGTCACTTCGAGGCCCGCCTGCCCGCGAGCGGATCCGAGGCGCAGGGGGCGGAGGGACTGGACGGCCGGCTTGCCCCGGCAGGGCTCCAGGACGCTGGCGAAGAGCGTCGCCTTGCCCCGGCGCCGGGCGATCACCACCGGCTCGTCGAAGGGGCGGATTCCCTCCCCTTTGGAGGTGATCACCTGCGTGCCCGGCCTCCCGAGCATCGTCAGGCGCAGGGAGCGCGGCACCGCCTCGCGGGTCCGCAGCGAGATGTCGTCGAACCACACGCTGTACCCGCCTGTCCCTCGCGTGCCGATAGCGACCAGCTCTCTGTTGTCAGCCCGGGGCGTGTACACCCCGCTGATCTTCACCCAGCCGCGAGTGGCCTCGTCGGCCTGCTCGGTTGAGAGCTTGCACACCGGCTCCTCACCCACCCAGAGGCCGACGTCACCCTCGGTAGCGCGCGCGTCGTCCACGCGCACGTAGGCCTCCAGCAGGTACTCCTTCCCGGCCCGGAAGCGGTTGCGCTTGTAAACGGCGAGGAGACGGACGGCGTCCGGCTTCCCCTCAGGAACGGCGATGCGAAGACTCCGCTCCCTGCCGTGGCGCACGGCGGTGTCCGTGCTGATCCAGGGCCGCCACGCCGACGATTCGACTCGCCACCCCTGTGTGTCCCACACGGGCCCGGTCTGGAGCTCGAAAGAGGGGTTCCAGATCCGGTTCATGCCGCTGATGTCCCACTCGGCGCTCCAGGTGCCCGGCACCTTGCCCCGGCGAATACCGGTGAGGTACTCGTAACCGTCGCGGATGCCCAGGGTTCCGGCCTTGGGCGCCAGCCCGGGGGGAGGCGTCAGCGGCCCGGAGTTGTGGTAGACCCAGTCGTACTGGCGCGCCTGGCGGCTCTCCACCGCGAAGAGGTCCACCAGATAGCCCTCGGTGAGCGCCAGCGTCCGGCGCATCCTCACTCCCGGGTTGGCGTCGCTGTCTTCCGCGTCCACGATGGTCACCGGGCCGGCGGGGATCCAGGCGTTCAGCGTCTTCTCCGCCGTGGGGAACTGCGTCGTCTCATTCACCACAACGGTGTTGTGCCCGAGGGTCACGCACTCGTAGAGAAAGGTGGTGGGCCACCAGTAGCCGGTGATGCCGTCGGGAGAGAGGAGTCGCTCGTGGGCGTAGAGGGAGATGCTCAGCTTGTCGGGGTTGCCGTGGCTACCGAAGGCCCCGTAGTCCAGCAGCACCGCAATCGCCTTCTCCCCTTCCCCGGCGTGGAGCATGGCGTGGCCGATGTCCGGAAAGAGCTTCGTTGTCAGGTTCGGGGGCTGGCCGGCGGGGAAGACCGCTTTGGGATTCCCCGCCATGTGGACCAGGTCCTCCCAGTGGCCGCCCAGGGGGAGCCAGTCCTTGACCTGGAGTCCCTCGGAGACGAGCCAGGCGTAGCGGGGGTCGCGCAGGCGCGTCCAAGGCTTGATGTAGCGGCGGGCCTCCTGCTGCCCCAGGAGGGACTCATCATAGCCGCAGTGGCCGTTGGCGGGGAGGGTGAAATCCGGGTAGGCATACTCCAGCGGGGCATTCAGGAGCCGCTTCAGCCGGGGGTGTGAGTAGAGATCGATCCCGGCGTGGTAGGCCGCTTCCGCCACGGAGAGGTAGCCGGCCCCAGCGCGGCCGGCGCCGAGGGCCATGTAGCCGTAGCTGATCCCCTCGATCCAGAGGCCGTCGTCGCCGATGCCCTGGTGCACGTGGTAGTTGAACCCGTAGGGGCCGTTGATGGTCCACTCGACCAGTTCCCGGTCGCGCAGGCAGACCGCGATGGTGGCCATCGCGCCGAGGCAGACGGCGCCCCGGTTGTTGACCCCCATCACGTCGCCGTGCTGGCTCATCCCGGCGAACCCCTCGCGCAGCATCGCCTCGATCTTGCCCCGGTCGTCCGGGCTCAGAACGTCGCTGTCGGCGATCAGGTCGTAAGCGCTGGCGGCATTGCCCAGGGCGTAGCCGGTCGTAAAGCCGTAGCCGCCGCGAGTCATATCCCCCTTGGGGTGCCGCTCGGCGGATGCCAGCAGCCGCTCTCCGACGGAGCGGGCGTACTTGTCGTCCCCGGAGAGTTGGTAGACGATAGCCGCCACCCACGAGGTCCAGGTCACCTGGCTCATATCCGGCGTCTCCGGCAGAGTGAAGGGCGATTCGGCGACGCATTGGTCGGCGCTCTCGAGACACCGTGCATAGCACTGCTGCGCCCACGCCTCCGTCTGGATCGCCTCGCGGAGTTCTTCCACCTCCGTGGGGCTGAGGACGGCGCGGGGGTGGCGCTCGCGGAACTTGAGCCGGCTCAGGTCCGTGCGCGGAAATCGCTCCATCCAGTCGGTGTCACTCTTGCGGCAGGAGACATCGTCGAGCCACACGTTGGCTTCCCAGTTGTAGGCGGCGATCCGGATCCGGGCCGTCTGGCTCTTCGGCCAGGAGCGCACGGTATCCGTGATCGCCTGCCACTTGCCCGGAGTGAGAACGACGGTGCGGCCCGGCGCTTGGTGGGTGTCGAATCTCACGTAGAGGGCGACGTCTCCCGTGGACGCCGGTTGGTCCACCTTCACCCACACCTTGACATCGTAGGTCGCATCCGGCGCCACGGTGAAGGCGTCAGACTGCCAGGACGCGGAGCCGTCACTGCCCTGGCACCAGAGAGCGCTCCGGCCGGAGTGCGCTGACGTGCTGAGGCCCCCCGATGCAGGCACATCTCCGGTCGTGCCCTGGAAGTCCCAATGGAGCGGCTTTCCGTCTGCCATCGCTTCCAGACCCGGATTGGGCACCAGGTTCGGCGATTGCGCCGCCGCGCGCGCGCCGATCGCGCCCGCGAGCGCGGCGAAGAGGATCCCGAGGAACGCGGGCGCAAGAATCGCGGTAGCGAGTGGGCGTGTCATTTCTCCACCACCTCCACGTCATCGAACCACACATCGCCGCCGCCGACCTGCGCCAGCCGCGCCAGGACCACGCTCACCGCGCCGATGTTCGGCCCGAAGGCGTTCGTGTGCGTGATCTTCCGCCATTCGGGGCCGATCTCGAAGACGGGAGAGGCCGCCCCGGAGTAGTCGGCGCCCATCTTGGGGTCCTCACCGAAGAGGTAGAGGCGAACGCGCGTGGGGAACACCTCCTGGATGTAATCATCCCATCTGCTCGGCGCCGGCTTTCCGGCGCGCGCCCAGACGCTCACCTGGAAGGTGCGCCCTGCGCCCTTGGGCACGATCTTCTCCTGGAGCCAGCCCGCCGTTCCGGTGACCGAGGCGTAGACGTGGCCCTGGGTGATGAGGCCAGCGGCCTGGCCGGTGTGGAACACCCGGGGATCGCGTCTGCACCGACTGGTGCGGCTCTGCGTCCAGAGCTCGATGGGGCGCCAATCCATCACCACGCCCTCCTTCTCCTGCTCGAACGAAGGGTTGCGCGCCAGGTTGCGTACGGCGTCCGCCGTGCGCCCTACGACAGCAAGCGCCAGCAGCGCCGCCCCGGCCAATGCCAGGGGCACGGCGAGCCGGATGGCGTGAGCTGCAGATCGCCGGGCGTCCGGCCTCGAAGCGTTCTCCTCGCCTGGCCTTGCCAGCGGGCGGGGCGGGACGGAAGCCTGTCCGACCGCACTCTCCCTTTCCATGATGTTCCCTCCTCGCGGCGCAGCGTGCCGGGAGTTCGAGAGCGAGCGGCATCAGGACGCTCTCGAACACCGTGCGCCTGCTCGTCTGCGTGGGGCGCGCGGAAGACCCGGGCGCGCCCGCACGCTCCTCTGTTCCGCGCCGCTGCGCGAAGAACCTTCCTTGTGGGATGCGCGCCCGCGTGAGGCGCCGTCCGGCATGGCGCGTCAGCGAGGGGTGCTACTCACCGAGGGCGATGCCGTGCGCCAGCGGCCCCGCCGGGTTCACCGGGGTGCGGTGGACGCGGATCTCCCAGTGCAGGTGCGGCCCGGTGGCGAACCCGGTGGCGCCCACCTTCCCGATCACCTGCCCCTTTGCCACCTCCTCGCCCTCCTGCACGTCAATGGCCGAGAGGTGGTTGTAGAGGCTGAACACGCCCATGCCATGGTCAATCATCACGGTGTTCCCGCGCATCCACAGCTTCTGAGCGACCAGCACGCGCCCGCGGTTCGTCGCCTTCACCGGCCGTCCGGTCGGCGCCGCCACGTCGCGCCCGGAGTGCTGCGACCAGAAGCGCCCGTTCACATAGCGGGTGCGCCCGAAGGGCGAGGAGATTCGCCCCTCCACGGGGTTCGCGAAGACCCCCTCCCAGAGCGGCTCGCCAGCGGTCTTCTCCATCGCGCTATAGAGGATCTCGCGCTCCTTCGCCAGGATCTCGTCCGACATCAGCCCCGTCTTCGACTTCGGCATGCGGATGCTTTGCGTGGAGAACCCCGCGCTCCCCACCGTGAGCGAGAGGGGGAGCCTGTCGGTGGTGCCGCCCTCATAGCGCACCCAGAGCGTGGCCGCGTGCGGGCCCGGCTTCGTCCGGGCGGCGACGGCGAAGAGACCCACCACCTCGCCATCACGCTGGAAGCAGGGGAAGGTGCTGCCGCCGAAGACGACGGACGCCTTGGCGACCTCTCGTCCTTCGGGGATCTGGAAGCGGACGCGCGCCAGGTCTCCCTGGCGGAGCGTGACCGGCGTCAACTCCGGCCCGGCGGGGGTCTGTGCCGCGGTAGGCAGCACGACCGTGAAGCAAGCGAGAATGACGATGAGACCGCGGTGTGAGTACATGCGCATCCTTTCCGGTAAGTAGGCGCACCGTCCGTGCGTCGGGCGTTGCACGGCCCTGGCCGGTGCCCCTGCGCGGCTCAGGCATCGGGGGTTGGCAGGCCCTCGCAGAACTCCGGGCCGCCCTTCAGACCAACGCGCACGATGGTCACCACCCGGTCGGCCGAGTTCACACGGTAGACCAAGCGCCAATCACGGAACCGACTCCTGTAGGTGTCGGGGTAGTCTCGCAGGGGCTCCGCCTCTCCTGGAAAGAGGTTCTCGGCAAGGCCCTCGACGTGCCGCTTCAGAGCACTACGGTAGAAGGCGCGGGCGCAGCGCACCTCTCGGCGCGCCCGAGGGTCATACTCAATCCGCTAGGAGCCTGTCTGAGTAAGGCGTCTTTCGCCCGTTGCCATACGATATGTAGTGGCGCCTGCGTCCTTCCGACCCCACAGTGGGGCCAGATCGGGTTACTCAGACAGGCTCCTAGGGCATCCATCTCTCCCCAGAACTCCTCGTGCGAGAGGGGACGCACCTTGCCCGAATCGATGTCCCTCAGCCGATCAACTGCGACCTTCGCGTCTTCAGCGTCCTCCAGCGCCTCCGCTACGGATCGCGCCAGCAGCTCCCGGGCAAGCTCTTCCAGTGTCTTGCCCTGCGCTCTGGCCAACTCCTGCAGCCGATCCGGCACCTCCAACGTCACCGTAGCCATCACCCACCCCCGGCTCTCGGAGAGCTACCTGTCCTGCGAGATGCGGCTAAGCAGGTCGGTGGAGTGAAGGGGCAGTTTCCATGTAGGGGCGGAGCGCGTGTCCGCCCGGCACCGCGAGTGCGCCACATCCGGGCGGACACGCGGTCCGCCCCTACACGCCCCGGTTTCGTCACGGGGGTGCGCGATCTGCCCCTTCAGTCCGCCATCCTGCTTAGTCACGAGGCGTATGGGGGTATGGGAGTGTGGCAGCAAGGGAGAGCAGTCGGCACTCCCACACTCCCACACTCCCATACCCCCATACCCCCAAACTCTCGCTACTGCCCCGCCGGCTTCGCCTCGCTCCCCGCCGGCTTGGGCGCGGCCGGTGCCGGCTTGGGCGCGGGCTTCTCCTTGGCCACGCGCGCCAGCGCCTCCTCCAGGCCGTTGAAGCGGTTCTTCGGGTCCCACATCAGGAACTCGGTGATGCCGTTATCGCGCGCCGCCTTGATCTGCGCGGCGATCTGCGATGGCCCGTAGGTCGAGCCGCCGTAGCGCCCCCGGTCCGGCAGGCTGAAGTTCTGCAGCCACGGACGGATCTTGCAGTTCGTGTCGGCCAGCCGCTTCTTCGCGTCGCGCAGACTGACGAAGACGATCTGGTAGGGCTCGGAGTTCGGGTTGGCGATGCCGTACTCCCCCTTATGGTAGTGCGAAGGATAGACCATCGGGCAGATGTAATCCACATTCTCGGCGACCCTGTGGATTACCTGGCCGATGCCCATGCCGCCCTTCACCAGGCCGGTGAGGCCGAAGATGTCGGCTGAGATCACCACGCCGTGGGGCGCCAGCTTCTCCCGCGCGTAGCCCAGGAAGGCGGCGATCGTATCGGCCTGCCCCTTGTCGGTCTTCCCGGGGAACGCCAGCGCCCCCATGTTGCCGTCCGTCGGGAAACGGACGTAGTCCCACTGGATCTCCTTGAAGCCCTTCTTCGCGGCCTCGGCGGCGACGGCCACCTGATAGTCCCACACCTCCTGGTTGTAGGGGTTCAGCCAGGCTTCCTTCTTCCGGTTCTCCCAGATGCCCCCCGAGGGCTTGTGGACCGCCATGTCGGGCCGGACCCGCGACAGGATGTCGTCGGCGAAGACGGCGATGCGGGCGATTGGGTAGATGTTGTTCTCCTTCAGGAGTTGCATCGTCCAATCGATGTTCGCGGCTCGCTGGGCGTAGCCGTACTGGTTGATCTCCTTGATCTTCCCCCGCTTCGCCTCCACTTCCCGGGCCCACTTGATGTCCATCGGGAAGGTGATGGCGCCGTCGGAGTCCTTCACGTCGATCACGACGGCGTTCAGGCCGCTCCGTTTCATCATGGCGACCATGTTCTGCATCTTCTGCTTCCCGCCGGCGCTCCAGCCGGTCAGGTAGATGCCCCGCGCCTCGATGAACTCCTTCTGCGGCTTGGGCGGGGGCGTCGGTTCGGCGGTAGCCGCCGGGGTCGCGGCGGCCGTCTCGCCGGCCTGCCTGCCGCTGCGGCAGCCGGCGACCGCCACGGCTGCCAGCAAGACGGCGATAACGAGATGCTGGGCGTTCTTCAATCTAGCCTCCTCCATGCCTCCTCGGAGCGACCGGGCCTGGTCCTCGCCGGGCGTCTGAGCCGGCGCAGGGCCTCGGGCGCGGCCGCGCCACGCGTTCTCACAGCGTTGCCTTCCTGACGACGAAATCGCGTCCCGGCCCGGCCCGGCGCCCCCTCGGGATGGAAGCGCACCCCCGCCGGGATCCCTCGGAGTATTCCTCGGAAAGGAGCAAGGGAAACGCCCTATTCAGCAGGACACCCGCCGCGCACCTCCGCTCCCTGCCACCGGACCGGCTGGTCGCCTTGCCGCCGCCCGGCCTGGAAGCCGCGCGCAGCGGGCGCGGCACTGCCCTTCTCCTCTACCGAACGCTCGGCCCGGAACCGGATCCCTGGCCTGGCGCTCATTATATCATACCGAATGCGCGGCTGTGTAGACCGGATGTTTGGCGGCCCGCAGCCGATGGGATAAGATGAAGAACGGCGCGCAGGCGCGTGTCCGGGAGTGTGTGAGAAGAGGGAGGAAGCAGTGAAGCGGCATCGCGCTCTCGCCGGCGGCCGATGGGCCGCCTTGCTCGTTGTACCCCTGCTGCTCGCCGCCGGCTGCCGGCAGCAGCAGGCATCCGAAACGCAGAGGACCCCGGCGGGCGCCGCCGAGGTCGCCACGCCGGCGGCCACGGCCGCGCCGGCAGCCCCGGTCAGCGATACCCCGCCCAACGAGCTGGGGCGGGTGCCCGTGCTCGAATACCACAAGTTCGCCGCATCCGAGGGGCGTTGGACCCGGACGCCCGAGAACTTCCGCAAGGACCTGGAGTGGCTCTACCAGAACGGCTTCCGGGCCGTCTCGATGCAGGACTACGTCACCGGCAACATCAACCTGCCGCGCGGCGCCAGCCCGGTGGTCTTCACCTTCGATGACGCCGACGAGGGGCAGTTCCGCTACCTCGAGCGGAACGGTCAGCTCGTCATTGACCCGGACTGCGCTCTCGGCATCCTGGAGGAGTTCAACCGCGAGCACCCCGACTTCGGCCTGAAGGCGACGTTCTACGTGCTGCCCTACGGCTTCGGCCAGGGCAAGCACACGAAGCGGAAGTTCCAGTACATCGCCTCGAAGGGGATGGAGCTGGGGAACCACAGTGTCTCCCACGCCAACTTGAAGAAGCTGAGCGATGCGAAGGTTCAGGAGGAGCTCGCGGGGGCGCAGAAGGTGGTGCAGGAGGCGGTGCCCGGCTACGAGTTCTTCTCGCTGGCCCTGCCGCTCGGCATCGCCCCGCGCGAGAAGCCCCTGGCCGTCAAGGGGTCGTCCAACGGGATGAGCTACCACCACCGCGCCGTCCTCCTGGTAGGCTCGGTCCCCGCGCGGTCGCCCTACGACAAGGAGTTCAACCCCGCCCGCATCGAGCGCGTGCAGGCGACCGATGTGGCCGAGGTGCCGGAGTACCTGCGGCTGCGCGCGCAACTGAAGAAGCTCGTCGCGGAGCCGGGCCGCCGCTACGTCAGCGACGGTGACCCGAAGACGATCACGGTGCCCGCCGCCCGCAAGGAGGAGGTCTCTCCCGAGCGCGCCGGAGGGAGGCGGATCCAGACCCGTTGACGCTCCCTGCTCCCGATGCGTCATCGCAATCCGTAACCGTGACGACGGACTACGATGGCGCATCGTCGGCGTTCCTTCTTCCACCCCGGTGGCAGCGTTCATGCACCCCCCGCCCCCTGGAGGGGTGTGCGATGACCGGGGTGCGATGGGGGCTGTCGCTTCTGGGAGTGTGCGTGTGCGCCGCGGCGGTTGGGGCCGCTCCGGACGATGAGGGGCTGTTCCTGCGCTACCGCCTGAACCCGGGCGAGGTGCTGGTCTACGCGCGTTCGGTTCGCGCGTCGGCGCGCTTCCACACGGAGGGCGGCGAGAGAGCGCCGGCGGGCGGGCAGGATGCCGTGCGCCTGGAGCTCGTGGTGCGCGGACGGGTCCGCCAGGTCGTCGAGGACGTGCTCCCCAACGGCTCCTATCGCGTTGCGGAGAGCCAGGTGCTGCGCGCCGAGTTGAACGGCCGGCCGCTCCCGGTGCCCCCTCTCGGGCCGGATGAAGTCCAGGTCAGCCCGTTGGGGGCCCGCCGCGCCTCGGAGGGGGGCTTCCTGGCCGACCTCACGCCTTTCGGCATTCGCTGGCCCGACCTGGTGCCCGCCGCCTTCGCCCGCTTTCCACCCGATCCGGTACGGATCGGGGCGCGGTGGCGCGCCCGCGCGGAGGTGAGCGTGCGCGACGAGCGCATGGTGCTCACCACCGAGTCGCGCCTGGCGGAAACCCGCGACTTCATGGGGCATCCCTGCGCGCGCATTGTCACCGACGTGGTGATTCCCTCCGTGCCGGCCGCCGCGGGGCCGGCCGGCCCCGCGGGCGCCATCCGCGTGCGTGGGCTGGCGACCATCGAGGCGCTGCATGCGCTGGCGACCGGCGTCCCCCTCTTCACCCGGGTGAAGCTCCGTCTCTCCCTCGACGCCAAGGGAGCGGTGCTCGACGGTGAAGCATCTCCCACCGGACACGGCGAGGTGGACGCGGTGATCGAGGACCGGTGGGTACCGGCGGATGGCAGTCCGGCGGAGCCCCCCGGCGCGGCGGGCGCCACCGCCCCGAACGCTCCTGCCTTCGCCATCCGCCATCCGGCGCCGGGCTACCGCGCCCGCGGCGAGGTGCTGGTCGAGTGCGCGGTTGGGCACGCCGAGGGGCGATTTGTGGTTCTCGCCGTTGACGGACGGCCGCGCGCCGCCGCCAACGCGCCCTACCGACATCGCCTGGACGTGAGCGGCCTTCCCCCGGGCCGCCACGTGCTGGAAGCCACCCTCTACGACGCCGCCGGGATGCCGATTGCGCGGGACCGACGGGTGTTCGTCGTTGGGGAGCCGCAGGCCGAGCCGTCTCCAGCCCCCGATGCCCCGTGACCCACCCGGCTTTGCCCGGACACCGCACGCCCGACGGTCGTCGGGCGAGAGGCGGTCTCCGGGCAGGAACGCCGCCCCCGCCCAGCGAACACCCGCCCGGCAGACGCCGCCGATAGGCCCGACTTCATCGGGGCCCGTAGGGGCGTGCGTCTCCCCAATCGTCCTCGTTCTCGTCGTCGTCCTCGATCCGCCGCGCCGACGACTAGAACGATCGGGAGACCACCCGTAGCGGCGAGTCGTGGTATAATGGCGGTGAGGGGGTGACGTGATCGGCGTCCTATCGCTCCCGTCAGCCTTGCGGTAGGAAGCCAGCGGCCGGGCATATGGACATACCCGTCTGCGGGGCGGCTCGGAGCCGCCAAGCGCCCTCGCGG
>JACQGM010000142.1 GCA_016199585.1 Armatimonadota bacterium | reverse complement strand
GCTGCGCCGCATCGCCGCCGAGGTGGACGGCGCGGTCAAGCAGGTGGACAACGTTTCGGAGACCTCGCTCATCGGGGGGCAGCGCCGTCAGATCCGGGTGATCCTCGATAGCGCCCGGATGGCCTCGCGCGGCGTCGGGGCGTCCGCTCTGATGGGGGCGCTCGCGCAAGCCAACCAGCAGGCATCCGCCGGCTCGGTGCCGATCGGCAACCGCGAGTACCTGGTGGAGGCCGGCTCCTTCCTGGCCGGCGCCGCAGACGTGGCCCGCGTCGTGGTCGGGGTCTATGGACAGCGTCCCGTCTACCTCCAGGACGTGGCCGAGGTGGTGGATGGTCCCGAGGAGCCGGTGAGCTACGTGCTGTTCGGCAGGGGCGCCGCGCACGGGTCTCCCCCGCTCGAGCCGGCGGTGACGCTCGCGGTCTCCAAGCGGAAGAGCACGAACGCTGCCGTCATCGCCGAGGCAGTGCTGCGCAAGGTGGAGAGCCTGAAGGGGACGGTCATCCCGGCGGATGTGTCGGTGACGGTGACGCGTGACTACGGCGAGACCGCCACGGAGAAGTCGAACGAGCTACTGAAGCACATGGCGATCGCCGTCTTCTCGGTGACGCTCTTGATCGCCCTGGCTCTCGGGCGGCGGGAGTCGGGCGTGGTGGCCGTGGCGATCCCCGGCACGCTGGCGCTGACGCTCTTCGTCTTCTACATCTACGGCTACACGCTGAACCGCATCACCCTCTTCGCCCTGATCTTCTCCATCGGTATCCTGGTGGACGACGCCATCGTGGTGGTGGAGAACATCGTCCGGCACATGCGGATGCCGGCGAACCGGGAGCGCGGCCCGGGAGTGGTCGCGGTGGAGGCGGTGAACGAGGTCGGCAACCCGACGATCCTGGCGACGTTCGCGGTGATCGCCGCCATCCTGCCGATGGCCTTCGTCGGCGGACTAATGGGGCCTTACATGCGCCCGATCCCGATCGGCGCCACCGCGGCGATGATCTGGTCGCTGCTGATTGCCTTCATCGTCACGCCGTGGGCTGCCGTGCGGCTCCTCAAGCGAAGCGGACACGGGCACGAGCACTCCGGCGACGACTGGACGACGCGCCTCTACCGCCGGATGATGACGCCGCTCCTACGGAGCCCCCTCAAGCGGTGGCTCTTCCTCGGGAGCGTGGCGCTGCTGCTGCTGGCGTCGGTCTCGCTCCTTTACTTCAAGGTCGTTGCGGTGAAGATGCTCCCCTTCGACAACAAGAACGAGTTCCAGGTGATCGTGGACATGCCCGACGGCACCACGCTGGAGCAGACGACGGAGGCGACTCGCGCGCTGGCCCAGCAGGTGGCGCAGCTCCCGGAAGTGGTGGACTACCAGATCTACGCCGGCACGGCGGCGCCCTTCAACTTCAACGGCCTGGTGCGCCACTACTACCTGCGCCGCGGGCCGAAGGTAGCGGACATTCAGGTAAACCTCCTGCCGAAGCACGAGCGCCGGGCGCAGAGCCACGCCATCGCCCGCGAGGCGCGCGAGCGGCTGCTGCCGGTCGCCCGGCGCTACGGAGCGCGGGTCAAGGTCGCCGAGGTGCCCCCCGGCCCGCCGGTGCTCTCCACGCTGGTGGCCGAGGTCTACGGCCCCGACACCGAGGGCCAGCGCGCCCTGGCGCGCCAGGTGAAGGAGGTGTTCGAGCGCACCCCGGGGGTGGTGGACGTCGACTGGTACGTGGAAGACGACCAGCCGAAGCTGCGCTACGTGGTGGATAAGGAGAAGGCGGCGCTCAACGGCATCTCGACGGCGCAGGGGGCCGAGGCGCTGCGCATGGCGGTGGCGGGCATGCCCGTGGGCCTGGCCCACATCCCGGCCGAGAAGGAAGACGTGGAGATCCTCCTGCGCCTGCCGCAGGGCGATCGCTCGGATGCCTCCCACCTGGCGCAGATCGCCCTGCAGTCGCCCACCGGCGCGATGGTGCCGCTCGGAGAGCTGGTGCGCGTGGAGCAGACCACGGGCGAGAAGAGCATCTACCACAAGAACCTGATGCCCGTCACCTACGTGATCGGCGACGTGGCGGGGCGAGAGGAGAGCCCCGTCTACCCGATCCTCCAGATGCGGCGAGCCATCGACCGGATCCCGATGCCGGAGGGGTACCGCATCGCCCAGCATACGGCGCGCCAGCCGTTCAGCAGCGCGCGCTATGCGATGAAATGGGACGGCGAGTGGCACATCACCTACGAAGTCTTCCGCGACCTCGGGATCGCCTTCGCCGCCGTGCTGGTGATCATCTACATCCTGGTGGTGGGGTGGTTCCAGTCGTTCATCACGCCGCTGGTGATCATGGCGCCGATCCCGCTGACGCTGGTCGGTATCCTGCCGGCGCACGGGCTGATGGGCGCCTTCTTCACGGCTACCTCGATGATCGGCTTCATCGCCGGGGCGGGGATCATCGTGCGCAACTCGATCATCCTGGTGGACTTCATCGAGCTGCGTGTGAAGCAGGGAATGCCCCTGGCCGACGCCGTAGTGGATGCCGGCGCCGTGCGCTTCCGGCCGATGCTGCTCACCGCGGCGGCGGTGGTGGTCGGCGCCGCGGTCATCCTGTTCGACCCGATCTTCCAGGGCCTGGCGATCTCGCTGATGGCCGGCGAGGTCGCGAGCACCTTGCTCAGCCGGATGGCGGTGCCGGTGCTCTACTACATGGCGAACGCACGGGTGAAGCCAATGGTGGACGCGTGATGCGTGTTGCGTGATCTCGCGCTCGTCCTCGTCGTCGCCCTTGTCTTCGGCAGACCGTCGGCAAGGGCGACAGCGGGATCTCCCGTTCGGCGCGGGCCCATGACGTCGCCCTCGCGCCGCACGGAGGTCTCCTCGGGGGAACCTACTTCAGCTCGTCCGGGCTGTAGCCGATGAGGAGGGAGATGCCCGTCGTCTCGTCTGCCAGCCCGCCCCGGGCGACTTCCCAAAGCCGCGCCTGCTTCTCGCGCTCGGTCATGCCGTCGAATGCGCGGCAAACCACCAGTAAGTGCAGAAGGCCGTGGTATCCCTCGGAGACATCCACGTACCCGTTGGGGAAGGAGTCCCGGAACACGGCCGTCACCTTGTTCTTGTATGCGTCGTCAGCCATGAACTTGTTTTCGTGCGTAGTCGGGGAAGAGGCCCTCGGGCGGGCGGGTCCCATCGTCCTTGGATCCCGTGTGCCCGTACCCCCAGTCCACCTTCTGCCAGCCATCCGGGGTTGCGTGCCAGTAATACACACCGCCAGTATCGCTGTTGTAGAGCCACAACCTGTCTTGCCGGTCCCAATGCCAGTACACGCTCAGGTGGCCCACGAAGTCCGAGTCCCGGTCCCGGTACCGAGGCAGGCCGCCGCCACGGATCGAGACGATCCACCGATTGCCCACAATGGACATTCGCATCACGTACCGACCGCTGGGCGAGCGTGAGGGAGATGCCTGATTCGGCGGGTCCGGAAGGAAGTGGTTGACGAGCAGAAGGATGACGATGGGGCTGAAGTAGAGCGGCACTCGCACGGCGTTGCGGAGTGGTCGGCCTCGCATACCCGCGCGGATCCCCAGTTGGATCGCGCGAGAGAACGCCAGGAGGAAAGGGTAGGTTAGCAGCCCGAAGAAGACGCCAAGGGGGTTCCCCCCAGCACGGTAGACAATGGAACCCAGCAGTAGGAGTGCGTGTGCCTCAATGAGCGCGCCATCAGAGGGCTTGGGTCGCTTCCTGTTCATCCGTGTCTCCACTCCCCCTCATGGAGGTTGAGAGATGAATGGCGCATTCGCACGCCGGTTCGAAGTGGCTCGCTTCAGCCGGCTGAACCCGGCTACTGCGAACGCAGACATGCGCTGTTCATCTCCCAACCTCCATGAGGGGCAAGCCAGCCGTCGGCCTGCGAGCGTTATCTCCCTTGCTCGGACTCTTCGCCGCCCGACATCCGTCTCCTACCGGTACGCCCAAGGTAAGACCCGGGAACCGCCGGACTCCCCGTGCTGTGGCGCTACTACCAGGGCACACGCACCACCGAATCCGCTACGCCCAGACGGTATCTAACACCACGGCAACCGATGCTGAGGGAACAGGGCCCGCCCGCCAGTGGGCTGGACCGGGAGGAAGGAAGATGTCCATCGAACGAACACTGAGGCTGATCGCTGGAACGTTCGTATTGCTGAGTGTGGTGCTGGCGCAGGTACACAGCGCGGCATGGCTCTACTTCACCGCGTTCGTCGGCCTGAACCTGCTGCAGAGCGGGTTCACCAACTGGTGCCCGATGATGGCGATCCTGCGCAAGGCGGGCCTGAAGTAGACGAGCGGCACACGGTCCGATACGTCCTACGGAGGAGGAGAACCATGCGACGGGCCAAGTGGATCCCCCTGGGCTTGTTGGGTGCCCTGCTGCTGGCCGCCCGGGCGGGCGTCGCGGCGGATGTCACGGAGTATGACCTGGCATCAGCGGTGAAGATGGCGATGGCGAGCCACCCGCGGGTGGCGGGTGCCGAGGCCGCCGTGCGCCAGGGGGCCGGCGGCGTGCGCGAAGCGCGCGCCGCGGCGATGCCGCGGCTGGGAGCGACGCTCGGTTACTCATACCTGCAGGACCCGCCGCAGTTCCAGGTCGCCCCGCTGGGAACGATGGTCTTCGGGGAGAGGGACAACACCACGGCCGCCCTCTCGCTGCAGTATCCCCTCTACACCAGCGGCCGATTGGGCGCGGTGCGGCGGCAGGCGGAGTCCGGCCTGGATGCGCTGCTGGCTCAACGCGACCGCGTGGCGCAGCAGGCGGGCCTGCGCGCGGCGGAGCGCTACTTCGACGCGCTGAAGTCGGGGAGCATGATCGGCGTGATGGAAGCGCAGGTCCAGGCGCTGGAGGCGCAGCAGGCCGCCGTGACGAAGATGCTGGACGCCGGGGTGGTGACGAAGATCGATCTCCTGCGCACCAACGCCGCGCTGGCATCCGCGCGGGAAGGGCTGGCGCGGGCCCGCTCGAACCAGGCGGTGGGCATCGCGGCGCTGGCCGAGGCGATGGGGCTCCCGGCGGATACTCCCTTGCGCCTCTCCGGCAAGTTCGATGAGCCGGACCTGCCGAGCCGTCTCGACGAGGCGGCAGCCGAGGCGCTGCGGAGGCGGCCCGAGTTCCGAGAGGTGCAGGCCGGCCTGGCCGCCGCCGACGCATCGGTGCAGGCGGCCCGGAGCGCCCTGCGCCCCCGGGTCAACGCCTTCGTGCAGTCGGACTTCGACCGGCCGACCTACATGCCCCGCACGGGCACGTTCTCCGCCGGGGTGGTGCTGACGCACAGCCTGTTCGATGGCAGTGCCGGGGCGGCGCGGGTCCAGCAGGCCCGGGCCGAGGCAGAGCGGATCGAGGCGGCGCGCGCCGAGCTGGAGAACGGCGTGCGCCTGGATGTGACGCAGCACTTCCTGGAGGCGCAGAGCGCCGGGGAGAGGATCGCCGCGGCGCAGGCGGCCGTGGCGGCCGCCGAGGAGAGCCACCGGCTGGCGACCATCGGCTACCGGAACCAGGTGACGCCGCTCACCGACGTGCTCCAGGCCCAGGCCGATCTGACTCGCGCCCGCTCCGACCTGCTCCTTGCCGAGTTCGACCGCCGCGTCGCCCAGGCCCGCCTCCGCACGGCGATGGGGCGATAGCGGCCCTCGCGATCCTCTTCCGTAGGGCGCGGGTTCCGCCCCGCGCCGGCTGTGTCCACCGGCGCGGGGCGGAACCCGCGCCCTACGAAGCGATGCCCGGTTGCCTGCCGCGCGTGTCGAGCGCCAGCCGCTCGCCGCCCCCGGGAATGGGCACTCGGGCGCGATAGGCGGAGGCGATCTCCGCCGTGGTCGCCGGCACCAACCGGCACCCCTGCTCCTCGCAGATGCGGCGGGCGGCAGCGATCACCCCGAGAAGCGTCTCGCGGCGGAAGTTGCGTGGGTCGCTGTAGTCGAAGATGTTGTGGGTGACCGCCTTGATGTACTTGACCGGGATCGCGTCGCCCGCGGCCAACTGGCGCAGGACGTTCTTGTGGATGGTGTACCAGTGGTTCTTCGCATCCACCAACTCGATGCGGAGGTCTTGTGGGTGGGCGCCGCCCCACATCCGCGACTCCGCGTCCACCGTCGGGGGCACGTCCACGAAGTCCACGTCGCCCGTCAGGCAGCGGTTGTGGCGGTGGGGATAGTGGGCGTCCCGCGGTGAGTTCCCCCAGACGCAGGCGCACTGCGGCAGGTTGCGCGTGGGCATGGAGACGAGGCCGTGCTTCAGGCCGACCGCCTCCAGCGCCGGGAAGGTGTGGTCGTTCGCGGAGCAGTAGCCGGGGGTGAAGCACTCCGGGTCCCGGCCCATGCCCTGAGCGAAGGCATCCATCGCCTGGCGCACGATCCGCACCTGCTCATCGATGCCGTAGACGCCGAGGAACTCGTCGAATCCCTGCTCGTTCGGGTGGACGTGCAGTCCGATCTCGTGCCCCTGCGACTCCAGGTCGCGGTAGGTGGCGGCGTGGGCAGCCATGTCGGGAGGGATGACGGCGAACGTGGCCTTCATCCCGGTCTCGGCGAGGATCTCTCCCAGGCCCCGAATGGCGCGCTCGCCGAGGGCGGCGTCGCGGATGGAAGTCTGGGTCGCCTCGCAATCCGCCTGGATGTTGAACAGGATCTCCACTGGTCTTTCCTCTCACGGCCGACCGGACAGCCCGCCGATCACGCCCCCTTCGGCATCTCGCCCGCGCGCCTGGCAGCGCCGGGACGGAAGTCCGGCACCTTCAGGAGTTGGCTCCCCCGGGCGATGGAGTCGGCGGCCAGGATGGCGGGCGCCGCCGTGTCCATGGCGCGGTAGACATCGAACTGGAGAGGCCTGACCCCCAGCACCGCATCGCGGAAGGCCACGTGGACGTAGTAGTCGGCATCGCCGTGCCCGCTGGCGCGCGCCTCGGCGGGGGCGTCGGTTCTCTCGGCACGCCAGTCCACGTCCGCGAGGTCGTGCATCTGTCCGTCCGCCAGCCACATCTTCGGCCGCTCGTGCCCCGACCGCCGCCACTCCAGGCATCCGCGCGTGCCCATGACCTGGTACCAGTGGTGTCCGCGCGCGTGGGGAACGGGCTGCGTGAAGCCGGTCGCCATCCGCAGGATGGCGTCCTTCTCGGTCTTCATCAGCGCCACCTGGATGTCCGGCTGACCGATCTCCGGATGGGAGTGGCTCGGCGCGCCGGTGCTCATGGCGGTGACCTCGACGACGCGGTCGTCCAGGACCTTGAGCATCGGGCTCAGCTCGTGAGGGAGGTAGTGGATCGGCGGCATCTCGTGGAGCCACGTCGGCTTCGCCTCCGGGTGACCCGGGATCTCCTCCACGCCGAAGAACCGCCCGGTGCGCGTGTCCTGGAAGAACTGGCGCGTGCCATAGTAACCGATGTACTGCCCCTCGCAGAACGTCACCCGCCCGATGAGCCCGCGCGCCACCGTGTCGCGCCACGCCTCAACGAACCCCCAGTAGCGCGTCTGCTCGGCGAGTTGGTAGACCCGCCCGGAGCGCTCGGCGGCCAGGACGATGCGCCAGCAGTCCTCCAGGGTGTGCGCCGCGGGCACCTCCGAGTTGACGTGCTTCCCCGCCTCAAGGACCTGCGCGGCCATCGCTCCTTGCTCCCGGCAGCGCACGCAGAGCGCCACCGCATCCACCTGATCATCCGCCAGGAAGGACTCCCAGTCGCTGTGGAGCCTCACGCCATCCTTCCGCTCTACAAGAGCGAGGGCCGGCTCGTGGAGCGGCTGGATCCAGTCGTAGAGGGCGGTGATCCGGTATCCGCGCACCTTCTGGAGCAGACGCACCCAGCCGCGGCCGCGTCCTCCGAGGCCTGCTACGCCGATTCGCACTTCTTCCATAGGAACTTCTCCATTCAAGCGAACAGCTCTGCCATGAGCAGCCGCCGCGGCTCCGAGCGCTCCGGGTGGCCGTCCCAGCAGGTGAGCCGCTTCTCCACCGGGGCGAAGATGACCGCGAAGTCGGTGTGGAACCCATCCTCTCCCGTCTGGAAGATCGCCCCGGCGGGGCTGGCGTCTCCCAGGAGCGACCGCATTCCTTCCTCGGAGCGGGGCACCCGGCTGAGGCGCGCAAGGGCGGTGCATAGCCGCCGCCGGCCGTTGGTGCCGACGGGTTCCTTCTGCGGGGGGTTCCGCGCCGCGAAGGAGGGATCCAGGATGTGGTTGGTGTGCGCGAAGCACCCGTCAGGACCGGAGGGGAGAACCGCCATTCCGGCGGCCGTGCGCTCCACAACGGCGAGGCCCCCCTCTGCGTCTCCCAGGGTCAGGCTGAAGCCGCCGTGGCTGAGCGGCAGGCGACGGATGTGCGTCACCGCCTCGGCGACGGTGGCGCACGCGGGCAGGATCGTATGCAGGGCCTCCAGCGAGGCAAGCCCGGGGCGCTCCAGGGTCGGCCCGGCGATGCCGTTCATCCCCATCGCCAGCCCGCGCTCGTTCATCCCCGCCACGCTCCAGATGCTCCCGGCGAAGTGGAAGTGAGCGTGCCGGTAGCCCCGGTCCGGGCGCGTCACCTCGAGCACGTTGCTGCCGAGTTCCTCCCAGAGGATGTCGTCGGTCTTCCCGATCACCGGCCGCCCTCCGAGGGTGCGGAAGCCGACGACGGTGCAGTTCGCCAGGCGCCGGAAGAGCCGGAGGCTCCCGGCGGCGGTGAAGTAGTCGCTCTCCTCCAGGCCGAGGCCCGCGGCGATGCCGCGGCACTCCTCGTACCCTTCCGGGTAGATCTCCGCCATCTCGCGGCACATGAGGGCGACTTCCTCGCGAACGCGCTCCGCGTCCAGGCTCTCCCGAACCCGCGCCCGCACGCGCTCCGCCCAACGGTGGGCCACGGCTTCGCAGGCGAACGCCTGCTGCCGGCCGCGCTCGAAAGGAGGTCCTTGCGTTTCGAAGGTGAGCATCAGGGTTTCACCTCCCAGAGATAGGAGCTGCGGTACGGGTTGTCGTTCTCACAGATGTAGAGGACGCCATCGTTGGTGAGCACGAGGTCATGGCACTGCCAGAGGACCGTGCCGTCCTGGTCGCGGATCTCCCCCAGCTTCTCGAACGTCGCCTTGCGGTAGTCCACGCGCATCAGCTCGCACCGGCCCTCGCGGCCTGTAACGCCGTAGGCGAACCCCTCTTCCGCCTTCACCATCGAGGAGAGGCGGCTGGGGCGGTCGGGAGTGGGGGTGAAGAGGTGCTCGGCTTTCGCCGTCTCCGGATCGATGCGGAAGAGTGAGCCGTTGGCGCCGCTGGCGTAGAGGAAGCCGTCGTGGAAGTTGAAGAACGCCTCCGCCTTGACCGTGCCGTAGGCGCCGTCGGGCCGGGGCAGACCTATAGGGAAGAACTTGATCTTCCCCTGATCCGGGTCGTAGCGGCAGAGGCGCAGCGCGTCCACGCCGGGTGCGCTCTGCCACGCCCGGGTGAGCGACCAGTTGCACCAGAGGCCGCCGTTGTCGTCGAGGACGATGTTCTCCCCCTGAGCGAACTCACCATAGGTGCCGATGATGCCCAGCTCGCGCACTTCGCCCGTCCTCAGGTGGAACGCGGCGAGCTTCTCGGGGGGGAACCCCAGGCAGTAGAGCACCTCTCGCTCCAAGTCCAGGGCGATGGACTGGATGTAAGTATGGGGCATCGGCACGCAGAGCTTGCTGATGCCGCCGGACTCGGGGTCATACTGCACGATGGCGCCACCCGGCGCCTCCAGATAGCGGTCCACGTCGTGCAGCAGGGCGATGGCGGCGTAGAGGCGGCCATCGCGCCCGCGGACGAGTGACCGGTGGAACTTGGCGTCGAAGGGGTCTGCCACACGGGCGTAGCCCAGGTCAACGAACCGGCCCGTGGCGCGGTCGTAGGCCTTGAAGATGTCCGCGTCGAAGGAAGTGATGCCGAGGTAGACGCGGTCGTCTTCGGGACGGTAGAGCGCCGAATCGAAGCTGACCCAGCCTTTGCGCCAGGCGGGGTCCGCCTTCATCTGGTCGTATCCCCAGTGGTCGAGCACCTCATCGAACCACTGGTTCCCGAACTGCACATCCTGCAGCTTCAGCGCCTGAACTTGCACCGTTATCTCCTTCCGCCCGGGGTCCCGGCGACCGAGGTCGCGGGCGACGACGGCACGAAGTCGGCCTGCGCCGACTCGGCTTCCGAGGTCGTGGCCTCGTTGCCCGCGGTTTATGGACCTTGATGAATGAATAGCGTGTTTGGCGTCTGGGGTGCGCTCCTCTCGGGCTGTCTGTTTGGCGAGCTGGAGAGGAGCGACACGCGCATCGTATCGCACTGGCGGAGAACGTGCGCGTGCAACGGCGCCTGCGAGCGCCCGTCGCTCTTTCGGGGCGCGGCCATCCGCTACGCCCGCCAGACGCGTCTCGAGCCACACTCCGGCGCCGGCCGGCCCGCGCGGCTGGTGACAGCCGGATGGACGGCGTTGTGCGCACGTCACAGTGGCACGCGGACGTCGTGCTGCCAAGAAACACGTTATTCATTCTTCAAGGTCCATCAGCCAGCTAACGCCAGCCACTGCGAACGGGATGCCGGTCGCGGGAGACGTCGCTCCCCCGGCCATCACCGGGCGGCGACGATGAGCGCGAAGTCGGATGTGATGGTCGGCGCCGCGCCGGGGACCCCCTTGCGGACGTACTTCATCCGCACGGAGGCCTCGCCCGGTCCCACCGCCTGGAAGACCCAGGTTTCAACGCCTTCGTAACCGGGAACGTAGTCCGGCGCGAACGTATTCGTCCGGTGGTAGGTCCTCCAACTGAGAACGGCGATCTGCTCGTTGAGGGGCTCGGCCAACTGCCACTCCATGCCGGCTGCCGGCGAAGCCCGGAGCACGAGGCCGAAGTGCTCGCCGGGCACCAGGCGGGCGGGCTGAGGCTGGTCGGTGAGAATCTGCATCTGCCGGGCCGCGTTGGCGCACCCGTGGAGGGCGGCGGCCAGGGCGAGGCAAGCGACGGCCAGGGCGAGCCGGGTAGACATTTCGGTATCCCCTCTCCAGTAGGAAGCCACGAAGACGGGCGCGCGGGCCTGCGGAAACCTGCCGGCGTCGGCGCACGGTCCCTCTATTCGCTATTCGCCATGGCGAGGGCGATCCCTTCCCCGAGAGGGGAGCAGACAGGCAGCGGGCCAGGGCTGCCGCCGCTCAGTCACCGAGCATCCCGGCCGGCGCCGGGGCCGGCGCGGTCTTGGTGAGGCCGAAGTGGGCCTCCATCATCGCCCGGGCGATGGGGGCGGCGGCAGTGGCGCCGTGCCAGCCCTCCTCGACGAGGATGGCGATGGCGATGGTCGGCTTCTCGTAGGGGGCGTAGCAGGTGAACCACGCGTGCGCCTTCTTGTCGCGGTGGTGCTCGGCCGAGCCGGTCTTCCCGGCGACGGCGATCTGGTGCTGATCCAGACTCGCGGTGCGTCCGGTGCCACTGGTCACCACCATCCGCAACCCCTGGCGCACGATGGCGAGCACCTCGGGGTGGATCGGCACTTTCCCGGCCACCTCGACAGGGAACTGCTGGCGCTGCTTCCCATCCACGCTGACCACCTCGCGGACGACGCGCGGGCGGTAGAGCGTGCCCCCGTTGGCGATCACGGCGGTCATCTGCGCCACCTGCAGCGGCGTCATCTTCAGGGCGCCCTGCCCGATGATCAGGTTGGCTGTGTCGCCCGGCCACCAGCCTCCCTTCTCCGGCAGGTGGGGCACGTTCCCCGTTACCTCCCCCAGGAGCGGTATCCCGGACCGGTGGGCGCAGCCGAAGCGCTCCGCCCACTCCGAGATCGGCGCCGGCGAGCGCGCGCTGAGCATCATGCCGTACTGGTAGAAGAAGACGTCACACGACTTGGCGAGCGCCAGGTAGACGTCTACGGTGCCGTGAGTCGACCAGCAGCGCTTCGGCCGGTTGCCGATCCGCAGCGAGCCGGAGCAGAACGCGTGCGAGCGCGTCGAAACCGTCTTGCGCTCCAACAGCGCGGTGGCACTGATGATCTTGAAGGTGGACCCCGGCGGCTGGGCGCTGCCGATGGCGCGGTTGATCATCGGGTGCAGGGGGTTCTGGTAGAGCTGTCGCACCTCGGCCTGGGTCAGACGGCGGGTGAACCACCCGGGATCGTAGGTGGGGCTGCTGGCGAGCGCGATCACATCGCCGCTGCGCGGGTCGATTGCGATGGCGGCGCCCGGCTTGCCCTGGTCCGCCAGGCCGGTCTCCGCCGCTTTCTGCACGCGGGCATCGAGCGTGAGCGTGGCCGTCCCTCCGGGCACGGGCTCGATGGCCCCCAGAACGCGGAGCAGGTTGCCGTGGGCGTCGCGCTCCACCCGGCGCTTGCCGACTTCGCCGCGCAGGTACTCGTCAATGGTCTTCTCGACGCCCGTCTTGCCGACGAGGTCGCCCGGCCGATAGCCCTTGTCGCGCAGCTTCGCCAGTTCGCCGGCATCTATCTCGCGCACGTAGCCGAGGAGATGGCTGGCGAAGGTGCCGCGAGGGTAGGCGCGGACCGGCTCGCTGGCAGCGAGGACGCCGCGCAGGTAGGGCTTCTCCTCTTCGAGGGCGGTGACGACGTCGAGGGGGACATCGCGGGCGATCGGCACGGGATGAAACCGGCCGATGCGCTTCTTGTGGTAGTCCTCTTTCAGCTCCGCGGCGGGGCGCCCGAGGATCTGCGAGAGACGGGCGAGGAGGGCGTCCAGGTTCACCACCTCGGCGGGAAGGACGGTGACGGAGTAGGCCGGGCGCGTGGTTGCCAGGATGACCCCGTTCCGGTCGCGGATGATGCCGCGCGGGGCCGGGAGCTCGATGCTGGCGGTGCGGTTGCGCTCCGACTCCCGCTGGTAGTACTCACCGCGAGCGATCTGCAGGTACCAGAAGCGCACCAGCAGCACCAGGAACAAGGCGGCGACGACCAGCGTAAGCGAGAGAAGACGCTCCTGCGCCTCCCCCGTCTCCTTCACCCGCTGGCTCAAGGCCACCAGAGTTGATCTACTGCGGTTACTGGACGCCATTGCCGCTGGCAGCGGGGCCGTGCGCGGCGCAGATGCCGGGCACCTGCGCCGCGGGGAGCCGCCGGATCACCACCTCCGGGCAGTACTCATTCGCCCGCTTCTGCGACTGAACACAGATGGTGACTTCTTCCCGGCGCTCGGCCGCTCCGCCCGACTCTGCGCCGCCGGGCCGGGCGGGCTGGCCCGAGGCCGGCTCCGGCGCCAAGTGAGCGCCTGCGGCCACCGCCGCGGGCCCGGTGTCCGGCGACTCGAGCGGCTGGCCTCCCAGCGGCTGGCTGTAGGAGCCGTGGATCGGGCACCGCTCCCGGGGCTCGCCGCCGCGCGGGAAGCCCATGCGCTTCTTCACCGGGCACCCGGGTACCGCCAACACGCCGCTCTCCGGGCAGATGTCTGCGATCACCGTGTTCTCGCGCAGTTCCTCACGGATGCGCTGCCGCTCCTCTCTGCTCGTGCGATGCTCACGCTCACTTTCGGCGCGGGCCACCGCCACGTTCCCCTGCTGCCGCCGGGCCTTGGCGACGATCGGGAGCGCCGTCTCCATGAAGCTCGCCCACGCGGGTGCACACACCGTGCCACCGAACACCGACCCGCCCATCGGCGTGTCATCGTCGTTGCCCACCCACACGGCGGCGACCAGGTCGCGGGTGAACCCGACGAACCAGGCGTCGCGGTCGTTCTGGGTGGTGCCCGTCTTGCCGCACGCCCCCTCGATGGCGCCGGCGCGCGTGCCGGTGCCCCGGGTGACCACCCCGCGAAGGACATCCGCCATCGTCTCGGCGGTCTCGGTCGGGATGGCGCGTCTCAGGACGGGCCGGTTGTCCTCCATCACGCGGTCGTCGCGGCCGAGCACGCGGGCGATCACCATCGGCTCGGCGTGTACCCCGTTCGTGGCGAAGCAGCCGTAGGCGGAGGCCAGCTCCAGTGGCGAGACCACCGAGGTGCCGATGGCGAGCGAGAGGTCGCGGCCGAGAGGGCTCTTGATGCCCATGCGGTGGGCGTAGGCGATCACCGTGTCTACGCCAAGGGTGTGGATCATGCGGATGGCCGGGATGTTGATCGACATCTCCACCGCGCGCCGCAGAGTCACCCGGCCGCGGAAGCGGCCATCGTAGTTCCCGGGGCGCCAGGTGTTCTTGCCATCGGGGAAGGAGAGCGGCGAGTCGACGAGCGTATCGTCCGGGCGATAACCGCTGTCGAAGGCAGCGGTGTAGACGAAGGGCTTGAAGGCGGACCCCGGCTGGCGGCGCGCCTGCACCACCCGGTTGAACTCGCCCTTGTTGTCCTTGTCGTAGTAGTCCAGGCTGCCGACCATCGCCTTGATGTGGCCCGTCTGCGGGTCAATCGCCACGAAACACCCCTGACCCACTTTCTTTCCGCGTCCCTGTGCCACCTTCACCTGCCGCGCCAGGGCGCGCTCGGCTGCCTCTTGCATCTCGGTGTTGAGCGTGGTGTAGACTCGCAGCCCGCCGCCGTAGACCTGCTCCGGTCCCCACCGGTTCACCAACTGGCTCACCACGTAGGCGACGAAGTGCGGCCCCTTGCGGACGCGCGTGCGGCTGGCCCGGATCCCCACGAGCTTGGGTCGAGTCTTCTTGGCATCTTCGGCCGCCGCCCGGGTGATATACCCCAGCTCGGCCATGCGGTTGAGGACGACGTCACGCCGGTTGACCGCGGCGTCTTCGTCCTCGTAGGGAGAGAAGCGCGACGGCCGCTGGGGCAGGCCCGCCAGCAGCGCGGCCTCCGCCAGCGTCAACTGCGCGGGGAGCTTGCCGAAGTAGACGCGCGCCGCCGCCTTCACGCCGTGGGCGCCGCTGCCGTAGAAGACCGTGTTCAGGTAGCGCTGGAGGATCTCCTCCTTCGACAGCCGGCGCTCGATCTCGCGCGCGAGGAGCAGCTCCTGGAGCTTGCGCGACACCGTCTTGCGCTGCGAGAGGAAGATGTTCCGCGCGAGCTGCTGGGTGATCGTGCTCCCCCCTTGCGCCCAACGTCCCCCGCGGATGTTCTCGTAGAGCGCGCGCACGATCGCTTTGGCATCCAGGCCCGCGTGGGTGTAGAAGCGCGAGTCCTCAATGGCGACGGTGGCATCTTGCAGGACCTTCGGGATCTCGGCGATGTCGGCGCTCTCGCGGTTCTCCTGGTAGATCCGCGCCAGCAGCGAGCCATCAGACGCGTAGATGCGCGTCGTCTCCGGCGGCTCGGTGACCACGATCTCGTCTCCGGAAGGGAGGAGCTTCGAGATGCTGTAGAAGGTGGCGCCGGCCAGGCCCAGCACGCCCGCAATGGCCAGCAGGAACGCGACCTTGAAGATGTTCCAGGCCATGCGGAGCTTTCTGCTACGGATTCTGCGCATGCTTCGTCCTCAACTTCCCCGCAGGGCGTTCCCGCAGCGGAAATGTGCCCCCGAAATGCCTCAAGAAGATGCGGTCCACCGATCTCTTAGATTGCCGCGCCGGCCATCTGGTTCACTTCATCTGCCCGTGGCAACCCCATTATACCGAAAAGCCCCGGTGGTGACAAGAAGAGGGGCGAGTTTGGCCGGCACGGCGGCGCACGCCCGGCGAGGGAGCCGGACGACTCTCGGCGCGCGGACTACCGGTCGCGAGCGAGAGCGGCGCCCGGCTGCCAGGTGATCCGCGCGGGCGCATCCACGGGGATCCGCAGCTTCTGGCCGGGAGTGACACGCGAGGTGCGCAGGTGGTTGGCGCGGCGGATCCCGTCCACGGCATCGGGAAGGTACTGCCCCGCGTGGGCGTGCCGGCGGGCGAGGGACCAGAGCGAATCGCCCCGGCTGACGGTGACTTCCCGAAAGCGGGGCTCGGGATCGTGGTACGCCGGTCGCCCGGCGAAGAGGCCGGCGGCAAGGAGCGCGCCCGCTGCGGCGGCGGCCAACAGAAACCCCCAACGCGGATACCGAGGGCGGCGCTCAGATGCCTCCCATACCCTCTCGCCCGATGTGGTATCGCGAGCTTCCAGGAGTCGCAGGACGGTGGTTCTCATCGCTTTCCCCTGGGGTCGGACGCGTGCGCCGCCCGCGACGCCCCTCGGTGACACGCGGGGCAGGCAGGCACGCGGTCCACCGTGGAGAGAGTATACCCATTCCCACCGGATACCAAACATGAGTGCGAACGGCCATTCGGTTCGGCCGTCGGGGCGCGCTCCCGCGGAAGGGCACGGACCCGTGCGACCCTACGGCGGCCGGGGCGGCACCGCCGTCGTGGTGCCGGAGAGGTCCGGGGCAGGCTCTCGCCCCGGGCCTCTCCCGTCTCTCGCTCATCGCGCCGCCGGCGAATCAGCCCTCGACCGTGTCCGCCTGCGGCACCATTACCGGAGAACCCTCCTCAATCATGCGGCGTGCCTGTTCCTCCTCGCCGCCGCCGGCCCGGGCCTCGTGTTGCTGCCCGTCGCCCCGTTCCTTGAGGTGGCGCCACACGTCCAGGCCCTTCTGCACGCCCGCGCGCACCCCCGCCAGGCTCACCAGCGGCCGAGTCACCGCTTCCTCGATCACCGAGGTGGTGGTATCCACGCGCTCGGCCACCCGGGTCGCCAGCCGATCAGTCAGGTCCATCATCCGCTCGGCCTGGCGCGTCAGGTCCGACGCCACGCGGTCGAACGCCTGCGTCACGCTCGTCGTGACGTGCTGGAAGCTCTGCGTGGCGTCCCCGGAGATGGTTTCCACGCGGTGCGACACGTCGGCGCTCACGTGGTCCGCGCGCCGCGTGACGTCGCCCGTCACCTGCTCGACGCGCGCCGCGACCGCCTCCGCGCGCTGCGAAACGTCCATCGCCACCTGCTCGGCGCGCTCCGAGATCGTCTCGGCACGCCGGCCCACGTCGTTGGCGACTTCCTTCACCGTGCTGAGCGTCGAGCGCGCTTCGGCGATCACCGGGTCGGCCTGCCGGCGAAGCTGCTGGAGCTGGTTGCGGAGCATGTAGACCAGGTAGACCAGCCCGCCCAGCAAGAGCAGGTTCACCACCGCGATGATGATCAGCCCGACCGCGCCCCAATCTGCCAGTGTCACTATGCGACCTCCTCCCCCGAGAGAGAATGTACCGTCATGGCTCCGGTGAGCGATGTACCCGAGGCGCCACCGATAGAAACGATCCGCCGACGTGCCTTGCCAGGAGAGGAAACGGGCGATCAGGGAGCGCAGCCAGTAACAGCCCGGGAGGTTGTGACTACGGGGGTTGACCGCGGGCCAGAGCGGCGCCCCTACGCACCCCGGGCATTCCGTAGGGGCCGTTGCTCCGTCCCGGCCCGCCTGGTGTGTCTGTGCTCATACAGCCCGGGCTCTTACCGCAGCTAAGTAAGTAGCCGTAAGTCCCCGTCACTTCTGGATAGGCGTTCGCCGCACGGTGCTTGGCGATGCCACACCGAAAAGTGACGTACACTTTCAGCTACATACTTAGT
>JACQGM010000136.1 GCA_016199585.1 Armatimonadota bacterium | reverse complement strand
GGGCAGGAGGTTGAACGTCTGGAAGACGAAGCCGATCTTGCGGTTGCGGATCACCGCCAGCCCGTCGTCATTCAGCTTGCCCACGTCCACGCCGTCCAGCCGGTAGAGGCCGGAGTCCGGCTGGTCGAGGCAGCCGAGCACGTTCATGAAGGTGGACTTCCCCGAGCCGGACGGCCCCATGATCGCCACGAACTCCCCCGCAGTGATCGTCAGGGAGACGCCGCGCAGCGCGTGGACGTTCACGTCGCCCATCCGGTAGGTCTTGTGGATATCCTGGACTTCGATCATTGCTCCCATTCGGGAAGTGACTGGAGTGACCGGGGTGCCCTCTCTGCGCCGCACTCAACACTCCGCACTCCGGGCACTCCGGTCACTCTCGTCACTCCTGCTCACTGATCGGCGGGCGGTTGGTCTCGTTGCGGGCGGTCCCCGCCACCGCGCCGGCCGCCGGGGCGCTCGCGTCCGCCGACCCCGCCGGGGCGCTCGCGTCCGCCGCCCTGGAAGCGGCCGAACATGCCGAACATGCCACCCAGGGCGCTCACGTCGCCCGCCGCGGCCATGCGCGCCCGGATGATGGTGGCCTCGCCGATCTGCTGCGGCTCACCGGCAGCGGCGAATTGCTCGCCCAGAGCCACCTCGTTGACGCCCACCTGCAGCATCCGGCCGACGCGGGCGTTCTCGGGCACCGTGACGACCACCTTGGTGTTCTCAGGGGTCACGAGCACGAACTGCCGCTTCTCGAGGTCCACACTCTCCACCGTTCCGGCGACCCGCGACGTGTCGCGGGCCTGGAGCGCGGCGGCAAGGCCCGGCCGGTTGGCGGCGCCCGCCGGCCCACCGGGAGCCCCCGCGCCACCGGGGAACGGACCCCCGCCGGGAGCCCCCGCGCCCGCCTGCGCCAGGGGCGCGCCGAGCACGCAAGAGGCCGCGGTCAGCGCCGCCGGGGTGCCGGTGACGGCAACCGGCTCCTTCTCCTTGATCTCTTCGAGCTTCGCGTCCACCTGCTTCTGGATGCGCGTTTCCGGCAGGAGCTGCACCCACTGCTGTTGCCCGTCATTCGAGCGCACCAGAACCGCGTTGTTCTGGATGTCCTTCTGGGCGACGGTGCCGACGATCACACCGCGACCCGGGAACCGCCCCGGCATCGGGGCTCGGCCCGGCGCATCCGGTTGCTGCCCGAACGCGATCCCGCACGCCAGCACAATCCCGAGCGCGACCACCGCGCCCGCGACCATCCAGGCTACTCTCTCTACCTCTCTTCGCATCGCACGCCTTCCTTCCAACCTGTGCCGCTCCGTGCCGTCGCGCCGCGCGATCCTCGGCAGCGCCCGGGGGTCTCGCATGGGCAGGCTGCCGTCGGGCTTCACAGGTTGCTCCTTAGACGGAGCAGGCCGCCAGCGCGTTGCTAACGTCTTCCGCCGCCGCCGCCACCGCCGCGGGGCATCCCGCCCATCGGCCCGGTCATGAACCGGCTGGTACCGCCCCGGCCGCCCGTGCCGCTCGACCGCGAAGTGGTCGGCTCGATGATCGCCGTGATCACCGTGTCGCCCTCTTTCAAGCCGGACTTGATCTCGGTGCTGTCTCCCCCGGTGATGCCGGTCTGCACCTTGCGCGTCTCCTGCTTGTCGCCGGCCAGCAGCAGCGTCACCTGGAACTGGCCGTTGTCGTCCTCCTTCACGGCCTCGCCGGGGATGTAGAGCACGTTCTCGGCGCGGTCAATGATGAACTCGCACGAGGCGTTCATGCCCGGCTTCAGGCGCGCGTCGGGGTTCTCGACCTCCACCTTCACCTTGATCGTGGTGACGTTCTGGGTCGTCATCGCCTGCGGGTCAATGTGCGTCACCTTGCCCTCGAAGAGCTCGTTGGAGTAGGCGTCCACGGTGATGTCCACCGCCTGGCCATCCTCGATGGCGCCGACGTCGGTCTCGTCCACGAGCACTTCGACGAACATCCGGCTCAGGTCGCCGAGTTGGACGAGGTTGGTGCCCTGGGCGATAGCCGAGGTGCCGGAGGTGATGATGGTGCCCTGCTCCACGTACCTCTGCAGGATGATCCCGGCGCGGGGGGCGACGATGGTGGTCTGCTCGTACTGAGTGTTTGCGTTCTGGAGGCGCGCCTCGCTGCCGGCCACCCCGGCGCGGGCCGTCTGGATGTCGGCGGCGCGGATGTCGGTCTGCAGCTTGTTCGCGCGCGCGGATTCCAGGCTGGCTTCGGCCTGGGCCACGGATGCTTCCGCCGCCGCCACGTCTTCCTGCCGCAGCTCGTCCTGGACGGAGTTGGCCTGCGCGTTGTCGAGCTGGGCCTGCGCCTGGGTCACGCGCGCCTCCGCGGCGGCGCGCTGGGCCGCCAGCTCGGTGTCCAGCGTATCCAGCTTGCGCCTGGCGCTTGACAGTGCGGCCTGGCTCTGAGTGACGCGCAGTTCCGCCGCGCGGCGGTCGCCTGATCGCTCGGCCTCGATGGTGTTGATCCTTTCGGTGGCGGAGGTGCGCTGGGCCACGGCCAGGTCGTAGCGGTTCTGGGCAGTGTCCACCGCGCTCTGGGCGACGAACTTCTTGTCTCGCAGCTCCTTCTGGCGGTCCATCTCCTTCTTGGCGATGTCGAGGTTGGCCTCAGCTTGGGCCAGCGCCGTCCGTGCCTGCGCGAGCTGCAAGGGGAGAGTCGCTTCGTTGAGCTGCGTCTGCGCCGCCTCGGCGGTCTCCAGGTTGGCCTTGGCCTGGTCGTAAGCGGCTTTGACGGAGGCGCGGGCCTGCGGGATCGTCGCCTCGTCCAGCTCCCGCTTCGCCTGCTGCGCGGAGACCAGGTTCGCCTGCGCCTGGGCGATGCTGCTCCTGGTGAGCTTGGGCTGGAGCACCGCCTGCTTCTTCGCCTGCGCCAGGCGCGAGCGGGCGGCCTCCAGCGCCTTCTCCGCCTGAATGACCTGCGTCCGGAGCTGCGTCCGCTGCAGCTCCAGGTTCTTCTGCGCCTGGTCCACCCGGGCCCTGGAGGCATCCGCGTCCGCCGTGGCGGTGCGCAGGTTGGTCAGCGTGTCCGTGGGATCGATCTTGGCGATCAGGTCCCCCGGTTTGACCTCGCTCCCCACGTCCACTGCCAGCACGTCCACCCGGCCGCCGGCCTTCGACTTGATGTCCACGGTGGTGAGCGGCTGCAGGCTGCCGGTGGCGGTGACGGTCTCCACCACGTCGCCGCGTTCCACCTTGGCGGTCTGGATCTCCGGCTTCTCTTTGGCTTTCGCCCGCAGGCGCAGGGACACCACGCCTCCCGCGAGGGCACCGACAACTACCAGTATCAGCACGATCTTCTTCAGCATCGCGTCCTTCTCCGAGACGTAACTCGTAATCCGCTGTGCGTCATGCGTGACTCGTAATCCGTAGTCCGGAACGTGAGGTGCGGCCGTTTGGACATCACGCGTTACGCATCACGCGCTACTCGTAATCCCTCCCCATCGCCCGGTCGAGTTGGGCACGGGCGAGGAAGTAGTCGTAGCGCGCCCCGATCGCCTGCAGCTCGGCGTTGCGGAGGGTCACCTGCGCGTCCACGATCTCCAGCGGGATCGCCAGGTCTTGCTCGAACCTCGCCTGGACGACATCGAGGTTCTTGCGCGCCGCGGCGACGCTGGCCCGGGCGGCGTCCACCCGCTCGCGGGCGCTGGCCAGGTCGAGGTGGGCCTGCTCGATCTCCGCGACGATGTCTCTGAGGAGCTGGTCGTGCTGCGCTTCCGTGGCGCGCAAGCCGGCCTCGGTACTCTGCACCGCGGCGCGGTCGCCGCGGTCGTAGAAGCTCCAGGAGAGCACGGCGTTGATGCTCCACTGCATATTCACGCTGGAGTTACCGAGCCCGCGGTCATAGCGGGCGCCAGAGGTGAGCTGCGGCAGCGTCCGCAGGCGGGCGAGCGCAAGCGACGCACGATTGCGGTCGGTCGAGGCCATAGACTGCAGCACGTCGGGGCGGTCGGCGAGTGCCTGCTCGCGGCACTGATCGAGGGCGGGCGCTTCCGGAAGCTCCTGAGGCATCTCCTGGATCTTCGGCGCCGGCCCGGCGTCGAGGCCCATCGCGTTGCGCAGGGCGGAGGCGGCGACGCGCGCGTCGCTGGCGGCGCGGATCTGGCTCACCCGGGCGCTGGCGAGCTGCGCGTCAATCGGGTAGATGTCCACTTCGGCGCGGGTGCCCGCGTCAATCAACCCCTGGATCACGCGCTTCGTCTCCCGGGCCTGCTCGATCTCGCGGTTGGCAACATCCAGGGCGTGCTGTGCGCGCAGGAGGCCGACGTAGGCGCTGGTGACCGAGTAGGCCAGGAGCTGGCGCGTCCGCCGGCGCGACTCATCCGCGGAGATCTGTCCGGCGCGCGCCTGGCGCACCGCCAGGTGCTGCGTGCCGCCGTCCCAGAGGCTCACAGTTGCGGTCAGCGTGTGCTGCGTGTCGGAAGTGTCGCCCGTCCTGCGGATGGATGTGCCGCCCTGCTGCGCCTCGGTATGGCTTTGGTTACGGGTGCTGCGCGCCGAGAGCGTGGGGAACCACAGCGACGAGGAGGCGCCACGGAGCTGGGCACGGGCGGCCTCGGTGTTCTCATCGGCGGCCAGGGAGTCTCCGTGCCGCGCCCAGGCGGTCCGAATGCACTCCTCCAGGGTCCAGGGCCGGCCTGCATCTTCTGCCGGAGCGGCCGCGGCGGCGGCAGAGAACAGGAGGAGCAGTGCGAAGAGATGGCGCCCGATCTGCATGGGTGTTGGCATCCGGAAGCTGGTCCTTTCACCGTGGGGAGAACCGATGTCCTCGCGTTCCATTGTTAGTATAGCACAAAGGAGCAAGGGGAGAGGAGCGGATCGCTATTAAGAAATTGTTAGAGCCGATGCAATCGCGCCGGGCCGAGACGGAGCGACGACCCCTGCGATCTCCGGCGCCACCGCTACGGCAGCAGCTCGGCGGCTGCTTCGATCCACTCGCTGTAGGCGGCCACGTACTGCCGCGAGGCCGGGTGCTGGAACGGCGTGCAGGTGGGCGTCATGATGTAACGGGAGGCGGGGCTCACCACCGCGGCGATCTCCGCCACGCGGCGGCGCATCTCCCCCGGCGCGGCCAGGTAGAAGTCCTGGTCCTGGATGTGCCCGATGAGGCAGAGGCGGCCATCCACGCGCTCCAGCAGCTCCGCCAGGGTGATGTCGCCCTGGCGCGGCGGCTCGATCGGCTCCAGGGCATCGGTGCCGGTCTCCAGCATCTCATCCAGCACCAGGCGGACGCGCCCGTGGCAGTGGATGCAGGAGCGGTGCCCGCGGGCGTGGAGGATCTCGTTGATGCGCTTTTGGCAGGGGGTCACCAGGCGGGCGAAGACGGCGGGCGAGAGCATCGGCGGCGTGGCCAACTCCGGCCCGGAGGTGTGGAAAATGATCGGCAGACCCTCGCAGACGACCGCCATCCGCTCGACCTCGGCGTAGATCCCCGCAGCCAGGTAGTCAATGAGCGCCTGGATGCGCGCGGAGTCGGTGATGCAGCGGACGACGAATTCCTCGAAGTCGAAGAGGGAGCAGGCGACGGCCATCGGGTCCGGGTGAGTGACGGCGACGACGCCCCGGTCGCCCAGCGTCTCCAGGAAGCGCCGCGTGTCGGCCGCGTCGAAATCGGGCGTCGCGTGCGGCACGGAGAGCACGCGCTCGACATCCGCGTTGGTCTTGATGAAGTGCTCGACCGTGTATCCCGGCTGCCCGCGGGGCACGACGAACACCGAGCGCAAGTCTCCTTTCGGAGTGTGCCAGAGGGTGGTGGTGCGGGTCTCGGCGCGCGTCTGTTCCACACGGCGCTCGCGCGTCGCCGCGTCCGTGCCGACGCGGCGGACGCCGTGCTTGATGAACATGCCGGCCTTGGCATCCACCAGCTCGAGGAGCGCGGCATAGGAGGGGTCCTTCGCGTGCGATCCGAAGGGATGAAAGTTGTAGGTGGCGAAGGGGATGCGCTCGACCCGCCGGCCGTGGATCTTCGCCAGCATCGCGTCCCGGCGCGAAAGCCTGTTCGTGCCCATCGTCTGCCTCCTCAGTAACAGCTCAGGTTTGCGAGTACGGGGGTTGACCGCGGGCGCAGACAGAGCGGCGCC
>JACQGM010000151.1 GCA_016199585.1 Armatimonadota bacterium | reverse complement strand
GAGGCGGAGTGGGAGAAGGCAGCGCGGGGCACGGATGGGAGGATCTACCCCTGGGGCAATGAATGGGACTCTGCGAGGTGCAACACCGCAGAACGTCTGGCCGGCCGTGCGTTTCCCGACTACAACGCCTGGAGGGCCTGGTGGGAGGGCGGCGGCAGGAAGACCCGCCTCGCGGACGCGCTTCGTCCGGTGGGCAGCTACCCGGCGGGCGCCTCGCCCTACGGGTGCCTGGACATGGCGGGGAACGTCTGGGAGTGGTGCAGCAGCGTCTGGGAACCCTATCCCTACCGGGCGGATGATGGGCGCGAAAACACAAACGATAATTCTTCGCGCGTGTTTCGCGGCGGGTGTTGGCACGACAACCGTGTGCCCGCGCGCGCGGCGTACCGAACCGGGTTTGATCCGACGAACCGCGCCCTCGACCTCGGTTTCCGCGCCGCCAGGTCCTCGAACCCGTAAAGTTACCCTTGATCCCTTTTACCCTCTGCAAGCGCGCGCCAGCGCCCGGAGCGCGGGCGTTTTCGCGGGGATGGCCGCCGTGGCGCGGTCTGTCGCCCGGCGCGCGGGTCGTAGGGGCGAACCAGGGTGTTCGCCCTGCCGGGGGCCGCACGCGCCGGGGGCGGGGCGAACCAGGGTGTTCGCCCTGCCGGGGGCCGCACGCGCCGGGGGCGGGGCGAACACGTGCGCGGGCAGGGCGAACACGCTGGTTCGCCCGGCCCCGCGCCCTTCCGGCCCGCACACCTGTCATGCTGAGGCTCCGAGCCGAAGCATCTTCGCAGGGCTTCCCGCGCAGGAGCGCACCTCTGATGGTCGCCCGGGCGGAGATCCTTCGCTTCGCTCAGGATGACGGGTTTGGAGGGTGGCCCTCGTAGGGCGCAGGCTCCGCCCCGACGCACCTTCCCTCCGGCGTGTTTGGCACTGATACGGTCTGTGGTAAAGGCTTGATGAGGGGCGACGGAAGGGGCCGGGGCTCAGGGAGCGTCGGCTTCGGAGGAAGAGGTGCAGCCGGATTCCTGCGAGGGGTGCGTGAGGGCGCGCAGCGAGGACGGATATGCTGTCCCCGGCGCGCTCGCCTGTCTCGGCTGCCGGCGGGCGTTGCCGGACGCGCCCGGCATCCCCGACCGATGGACGGCGTGTCCTCCCGGCGGCACCCCGGCGAGCTGCGACGATGCCGTCGTCAGCTTCCTCTCGCCGCTCCCCCTGGCTGCCGCCCATGCCGTCGCCGCCGGGTCGGCGCTCCTGGGCGCCGCCTGGCTCGCGGCCGGCCTCCCGGCCTGGCCGGTGATCCCACTCCTCATGGGTGGGGCATGGCTCGCTCTTGGCCCGCTCCGCCCGCGGATCCGCCACTACTGGGCCTTCCAGGGGGCGCGCGTCCGGCACGTGGCGCGCATCGGGGCGATCGCCGTCAGCCGCGCCTACGCGGTCGAGGCGATACGGGCTTTCCACTGCACGGGTCCTCGCGCCGCCGGGCCGGTGGGCTTCCATCATGGTCGCTACACCGTACAGGTCGCGTCGCTGGGGGTGCCGGCGGACAACCAGTGGTTGATGCGCCGCCTGAACGAGCGGCTGGCGGCAGCCCGAGTGCGGCATCACGCCGCGGAGGCGCGCGTCTGAACACCTGGCGGGAGAAGGGCCAGCACATGGGCGAACACCGCTTCCGCACCGGAAAGCGCATCCCGAACGTCCTCAACCGACAGGTCGGCTGACGGGCCGGGGTAACGCACCTGCGCGGCGAACGGTGTCAACGGCTCCGCCTTCTCCCTCAAACCCGCGAACGACGGATCGTCGGCCTCGCACACATCGAGGAGGTAAGTCAAGTTGTGGACGCGCTCGAAGGCGATGCCCCGCCAGACCAGGTACGCCTTCAGCGCCTTCTCCACTGTTTGCCGGCAATGGGACGCGGCTGCATCGAGCACCCCCGATCCGTGGCCCACAAGGATGCGCGCTGAGAGAGGATCGGCGCTCGCCTTCCGCATCCACTCGGCGAGTTCCTCAGTGCCGGCTCTTATAGAGGATCCGCCCCTTCTCTCTGACGACTCCCTCAATTGAGTTGACGCGCTGAACGCGGCTCTCGAACTCGGGCCGGCTCGACGTCACCCCCGGCGCATCCTCGCCCATCACCGACCAAACCGGCACCACCACTCACTTCCCGCCACCCTGTGCGGATCGTTGCTGCGCAGATTCTCACCGGTGCCTGATCTCCGCGAGGGTCTCGAGGCCCGGGGAGTCAGGAAGGAATCGGGCGCGCACCGTCGAACTGCGGGCGTGTAACGGGCGTGCAGGTAGTTACCCATCGGGCGGAGAAGGAATCCCTCGCCGGGCGGAGAAGAAGTGTGTGGGTGACGTCGAGCCGGCACTTAGTAGTACCCACGACGGGAGGGGACCCGATTCCTCGAACTCACGAGGAGGAGTCCGGGGCTGCCGGCGTGAAGTGAAGCGATGGTGCCGCAGGCCCTCGCCTGTCTGTGCTCACAGTACGTGTCTCATCAGTAATATCACTGGCGGCCTGCCTTCACGTTGGGTGAGCACCGCAGGCGACCCCCCCGCGCAAGCTACGGCGGCGCGGATCTCGCGTCCGTTGCGGCCCGGGGTCGTCGGTGGTTCTCCCGCGCCGGCAGGCAACGTGGCCAAGTGCCCGTGCACCGGGTTTTCGCTGTGCCTTTCGCCACCTCCCCTGTGCATCTGGGCTTGGAGGCAGTCGGGCGCCGTGCCTGGCTGCAATAGCGCTCCATCGGCGGCCGACGGGGCGCATTCAGGAAAGAGAGGGTTCGGATGGACGTCACTCGTTCGATTAGCACGCTCCGCCGCGTTTCGGTCGGCCTGAGGGTGGTTGCGTGGTTGGTGCTGGCGGCCTTCTTCGCCGGAGCCGTGGGGTTGGCCAGCAAGCTCGCCGTCATCGGCCAGACGACCGACACGGTGGAGCAGTTTCTGCCATTTGCCACGTCGGGCGGCGGCGTGGTCATGCTGGTCACCGGTGTCATCACCTGGCTGTGCCTGCTGTGCCTGGCTGAGGCCATCATGGTGCTCATCGCCATTGAGGACCACACCCGCCAGGCGGCGCTTGCCACCAAGGCCGCCAAGGAGTCCGAGAAGGTGGCCGCGGGCGTGCCCTGAACAGCGGTGATCCGACCCGACCGGCGAAGCGACTGCCGTCAGACCGGCGCGGGTTTCGTGGTGCCCCGCGGCACCGGCGCACGCACCGCCGTGGCGGCAGGGCTGAGGGCCGCGCAAGAGAGATGGTTGCGTGCCGAGTTGCGTCGCCGGGGCCGGCCGACCCAAGGCGCGGCCTGTTCGCGCAGTGCTGAGAAGGAGGGGATGGCGCGCGTCCGGCCTTTCCGGCGGGGCGGCGTCCCTGTCGGCGGCCCGCTCCCCATCCGTCCGGGGGAGCGTGGGAACCAGGCCCCCCTGCGGAGGCCGGGATCGCGCGGGCAGCGTCGTGCGGATTCGGAGCCGGTGCCGGATCTAGCCATCCGGCACCGGCTTTCAGCGAGTGCCCAGGTGGGCAGCGCCGCCGCCAGGGACCCTTCTGCGCGGCTCCGGCGGGCGGATACCGCCCGCAGCCCTGGGCGCTTCCGCTGCGGCGAAGCAGCCGCAGGGAGTCGTGGCGGAGCCGCCGGGATCGGAGGCGAGGTGCCCCCTACACTTCCCAACCGGTCTTGGCGCCCCGCCGCTCGCCGCGGGAGAGCGCCGTGGCGGTTAACGAAGCATCAATGAGGGCGTAGATCCAGAGGCCGCCGCCCACCAGCAGAAGGAGCCACAGCAGCGCCGGCACCGGCGGACCACCCCCCATGGCGCGCCCCGATCCGAACACCGCGTAGCGCAGGGCGCGCACGTGCGGGATCGCCATGACCACGATCAAGACGAAATCGAAGAAGTACGCTGCGAAGAGGGCCAATCCCTTTCGGTGCTCGCCGTTGTAGAGCTGGCCCAGCCCGGGCCAGAGCATGCTGAGCGCGCAGGCGACGGAGGGATTCGCCCGGCGCGGAGCCACCGCCACCGGGCTGGTGTCGGGAGCGGCGCTCCGCTGTTTCTCCTCGGCGATGCGCAGCGCCAAGCGCGCCACCCGCTCCTCCGTGGCCGCGCGCGGCTGCAGCTTCATGGCTCGCTGGTAGTGATCCAGGGCCGCCTCCAGCTCGCCCCGGGAAACGAGGAGGTCGCCCATCAGCTCGCACGCATCCGCGCTCCCCGGGTCCAGCTCCATCGCCTGACGGCACGCCACCGACGCCTCATCCAGCGCCTTGCGCATCTGATGGAGCTTCGCCGCCCGCAAGAGCCGGCTCACTTCTTCCGCGGTTCGTTCGGTATCCATCGCTCCGCGCCTCACACAACGGCTTCCTCACGCGTGCGGCTGCGCTCCACCAGCTCGACCACCCGGGCGCCGCTCCAGAACGATTCGAGGTTGTAGTACTCCCGCTCCTCGGGCGCGAAGATGTGCGCCACCACGTCGCCGTAGTCCAGCAACACCCACTGCGCCACGTCCATGCCCTCCCTTCGCGGCTTCTCCACGCCGTGCTCGCGCATCTTCTCGATGATCCGGTCCGCGATGGCCCGGATGTGCGTGTCGCTCGTGCCGCTGCAGATGATGAAGAAGTCGGCGATCTGCGTCTGCCCGCGCACGTCCAGCACCACGACGCGATCGGCTTTCAACTCGTCCGCGGCCTCGGTAATCAGGCTCACTTTCTCCTCTGCCGTCAAGAGATCCCCTCCTGATCCGCGATCTGCAGCCTCCTGTCCGCGGTTGCGCCGCCAGGCTCGCGAATCGCAGATCGGAACTACGGCCGATAATCCTTCCCCAGCACGACGGTTACCCGGGCTTCCGGACGGGAACCTCCGGGCGCGCGCGCCATCACCAGGGCTTCCTCGGGAAGCTCCAGCGCGGCCGCTACCCGGCGCGCCTCCGCCGCATGCCCCTCGGTGACTCGTATCTCGGACCGCTCGAAGTCATAGTTGGCCGCGTTCCCGGTGCGTGAAACCTGAAAGCCGGCCCGCGCCAGCCGCCGGGCGGCTTCGCCGGCGATCCCCGGCAGGCCATTGCCATTGAGCACCGAGACGTCGGCGCGCACCGCGGGCGCCGCGCTGAAGAAGAGCTTCTGGAGCACGTCCGGAGTGCGCTCCTCATCGAGGACGAAGTAGCTCACCCGCCCGATGTAGCGCGCCGTGCCGGGGAGCGTCGCCATCGCGATCTGCGAGGGCGCCATGTCGCGGAACACCGACCCCAGATCGAGCAGCTCGCGCGGGCTCATGTCCGTCTCGACGTACTCCATGCCCCTTTGGATCACCTGCGGCAGGTGGACGAGCACGCCCGGCGTGAGCGCCTTCCGCGCCAGGGCGCGAAGGAACTTCTGCTGGCGCTTCATCCGGCCGAGGTCGCCCGCGGCGTCGCTGCGAAAACGGACGTAGCCCATCGCCTGCTCGCCATCCAGGAGCTGGCGGCCCGGCTTCAGATGGATGTGCAGGTTGCCCCAGTTGTCGTCGTAGTCCATCCGCTTCTCGATATCCACATCCACCGGCCCGATGAGATCGACAACGGCGCGGAAGCCGTTCACGTCGGTCTTGACGTAGCGGTCAATCGGGATGCCGAGCAGCTCCTGCGCGGTCTGACGGACCAGCGGGGCGCCGCCGTAGGTGTGCGCCGCGTTCAGCTTGTCGTGCCGCGAGTGCCCGGGGATCTGCACGCGGGTATCCCGCGGCAGGGAGAGCGCCGCCACGCGCTTCTCGTCCAGATCGATCCCGGCCAGGATCATCGTGTCGCTGCGGCGCTGGTCCCTCCGGCGCAGACGGTTCTTCTCATCCACACCCAGCACGAGCACGAATACCTTCCGCTTGCCGCCGAAGGGCGGCGCGGCGAGCGACGGCGCACCGTCGCGCCCGCCGCCCAGAAGCGTGAGGATCCGGTGGACACACACCCCGGCGCCCGCCGCCGCCACGAACCCGAGAAGCAGCAGGATGGCGAGCGCGCGCGGGAACCTCCCGCGCGCGGGCGCTTCCCGGCGCGGCGCCGGCACGGCAGCCGGGCGCGGGCGCGCCGTCACGGGCGGGCTTCGTCTCGGCGGCAGATCATCCCACATAAAGATTATTCTTTCGGATATAATCCTCCACCGGCTCGGGAGTGAGATACCGGATCGGCACTCCTTCCCGCACCCGCCGGCGGATCTCGCTCGAGGAGACATCTACCCCGGGCGCCACCAGCGTATCAATGGCCGCCTGGAAATGCTTCGGCAGGCGGCGCGTCATTTGCTGCAGATCGTACCCCGGACGGGCGGCGGCGATGAACCGGCACTCCCGGATGATCGCCTCCGGGTGGTGCCAGGTCAATATCTCCAGCACGGCGTCGGCGCCGGTGATGAAGTAGAGCGCCGCCTCCGGCCCGAAAGCGGCGCGGAACTCCCTGATCGTGTCAATGGTGTAGGAGGGCCCGGGCCGCTGCAGCTCGATCCGCGAGACCGCGAAGAACGGGTTCGATGCCGTCGCGAGCAGCACCATCGCATAGCGATCCTCGCCGGAGGAGATGTCGGCGCGCTGCTTGTGCGGCGGCACGGCGGCGGGAACGAAGATGACCTGATCCAGCGCGAAGCGCGCGCGCGCCTCTTCGGCGACCACCAGGTGGCCGGTGTGTACCGGATCGAATGTGCCGCCCATGACGGCGATTCTGCGCACGGCTGGCGTGAGTCCTCCAGGGTTCGTGTTGAGCCTATTATACTGACGCCCTCGGGGCTTGTCAACCAAACGAGCGACGACGATCACCGCCGCCGGCTGTTTGACAGCCCCCCACCCACCCGGTATAATGGGGGCACGGTGGAAGCGCGCCCCGATCCTCCCCGGAAGGCCGGCCCGGCGCCGCGCGGAGCATCGCGGCGCCACGGGCGCGTCTCCGCACGCACCGGCGGTGTGAAGTGGGGCAGGCCTTGGGTTATCAGGTGGAGCTGGGTTCGTTCTCGGGGCCGCTGGATCTGCTGCTGCACCTGGTCCAGAAGCACGAGATCGACATCTATGACATTCCGATCGCGCGCCTCACGGACCAGTACCTCGCTCACCTGCGAGCGATGCAGGCTTGCGACATCGAGATGGGCGGCGAGTTCATCGTCATGGCCGCCACGCTGATGGAGATCAAGTCGCGGCTGCTGCTCCCGCCCGCCCCGAGAGGCGACGGCGAAGAGGAAGGCCCCGACCCGCGCGCCGAGCTGGCGCAGATGCTGGATGAGTATCGCCGCTACAAGGAGGCGGCGGAGCGGCTCCGATCGCGAGCGGAAGCATGGAGCCGCGTGTTCGCGCGCGGCGGCGATCTGCCCGCGGACGTGGCCGGGCTGGTCCCGGAGGTGGAACTCGCCAACCTCTCGGTGAACGCCCTGGTGGACGCCCTCCAGCAGGTGCTCCTGGAGGCCGAGGAGGAGCACGGCGTGACGACCGTGCGCCGGGAGCGGGTCAGCGTGCGCGTGAAGCTCGCCGCGCTCTGGCGCCGCCTCCTGGCGAGCCCGGACGGGATCACCTTCCGCGACCTCTTCGCGCCGCCCTACACGCGCGCGGACGTCGTGGCGACGTTCCTGGCGCTCCTGGAGCTCCTGCGCCTGAATCGCGTCCGCGTGCGCCAGGAGCACGCCTTCGGGGAGCTGCGCATCGCGCGCGCGCCCACGGGGTCCGCGGCGGTGCGCGGCTCACGGACGGCCTATCACGGATGACGGACGACATGGGAGAAGCGGATCTCACGGACGCCCTGGAGTGCCTGCTCTTCGTCGCGGGAGAGCCGGTGCCGGCGGCGCGGCTGGCGGACGCCACCGGCGCGCCGCCGGATCGCGTGTCTGAGGCGCTGCGGGCGATGGCCGCGCGCCAGGAGGGCGGTCTTCAGGTGGCTGAGGTGGCCCGGGGTTGGATGCTCTGCACGCGACCGAGGTTTGCTTCGTGCGTTGAGCGGTTATTACACATACAGCCGCAGAGGCTCTCCCGGGCCGCGCTGGAGACGCTGGCGATCATCGCCTACCGGCAGCCGGTGACGGCTCCGGAGATCGAGGCGATCCGGGGGGTCTCCGTGGATGGAGTGATTGATACGCTGGAAGCTCGCGGGCTGATTCGTGAGGCGGGGCGGAGACAGGCACCCGGACGCCCGATCCTCTACGAGACGACGGACGAGTTCCTGCGGCACCTCGGCATCCGCGATCTCGCCGAGCTGCCGCAGTTGGAAGGGTAATGCGAAGAGACAGGTTGTTCGCTCCAAGGAGGCGACCCTCGGGCGCCGGGCGCTGGCTGCTCCTGCTCCTGCTCCTTTGCGCCCCGGCGTTCGCGCTGCTGCGCTCGCGCACCGGCCCCGGCGCGCCTGCGGTCGGAACGGAAGCGGTGACGGAGGTGACCATCGCGGCCACGCCCGTGGCGGCGCCCCCGCCCGTCTCCGCCCAGAGCGCCATCTTGATGGATGCCGCCACGGGCACGGTGCTCTACCAGCGGGACGCGCGCGCCCGGCGACCAATGGCGTCCACCACCAAGATCATGACCGCCCTGCTCGTGATCGAGCACGGGGGGCTGAACAACGCGGTGACTGCCAGCGAGCACGCCGCCAACACGCCTTACACCGGTCTCTACCTCCGCAAGGGCGAGCAGGTGAGGGTGGAGGACCTTCTGTGGGCGATCCTCCTCCGTTCCGCCAACGATGCCTGCGTCGCCGCGGCGGAGCACGTCGCTGGCTCCGAGGAGGCATTCATCGCCATGATGAATGCGCGGGCGCGGGCGCTGGGGATGAACGATACCCACTTCATGAACCCCCACGGCCTCCATCACCCCGACCACTACTCCTCCGCCTACGACCTGGCGATCCTCACGCGCCATGCGCTGGGGGACCCCCGCTTCGCCGAGATGGTGGCCCGGAAGCGCAGGCGCATCGACCGCTCCGTCGAGAAGCAGGACGTGGTGGTGGTCAACAAGAATCGCCTCCTCTTCCGCTGGGATCTGGCCGACGGCGTGAAGACCGGCTACACTCGCCAGGCCGGGCACTGCCTCGTGGCGTCTGCCTCGCAGGCCGACTGGCGCCTGATCGCGGTGGTCCTGAAGAGCAGCGATTCCTGGTCCGACTCGCGCGCCCTGCTGGAGCACGGGTTCCGCGCCTACCAAGAGGTGGTCGTGGCGAAGCGGGATGCCCCGGTGGTCGCGGTGCCCGTGGTGGGTGGCATGCGGCCGACCCTCCGGGCGGTGGCCGCCGAGCCCCTGTCGGTGCTGGCGCCCCGCGGGGCCAGGGTGGACCTGCGCACCCGCACGCAGGCGGGGAAGGTGCGCGCCCCGCTCACCCGCGGCGCCACGGTGGGCACGTTGGTCGTGCGCCGGGGCGACACCGAGGTGGGCCGCACGCTGCTGCTGGCCGCGAGCGGAATGGACGAGCGACCGCAGGCTCCCTTGCCGGGCTGGGCCGTCTCCGGGGTGGCGGCGCTCCTGACGTTCTTCTCGCTGCGGACGGTGGCACGCTATGGAAGAAAGGCTGCACAAGGTCCTCGCCGCCGCCGGCGTCGCTTCTCGCCGTGAGGCGGAGCGGTGGATCGCCGCGGGGAGGGTGGCCGTTGACGGGCGGGTGATCACCGAGATGGGCGTGAAGGTGGATCCCGCTCGCCAGCGCATCCTGGTGGATGGCTGGCCGGTGGCCCTCCCCGAGCGCATGGTCTACGTGCTCCTGAACAAGCCCAAGGGCTTCGTCACCACCCGGTCCGACCCTCACGCCCGGCACACGGTGATGGAGCTGATGGATGAGGTGGCGGTGCCGGTACACCCCGTCGGCCGGCTGGACAAGGACACCGAAGGCGCGCTGATCTTCACCAACGACGGGGGGTTCACGAACCTCCTCACCCATCCCCGCCACGAGGTGGAAAAGGTGTACGTGGCGCACGTGAAGGGCGTTCCGGGCGAGAAGGCGCTGGAGCGGCTCCGCGCCGGGATCCGCCTGGAGGAAGGCGTCACGGCTCCGGCGCGGGTGAAGGTGCTGCACACCGACGGCGAGGATGCCGTGCTGGAGATGGTTCTCCGTGAAGGGCGCAAGCGCCAGGTCCGCCGCATGCTGGAGGCGGTGGGCCATCCGGTGGACGCCCTCCGCCGCGTGGCGATCGGCCCGGTGAGCACGCGCAAGCTGCCGACCGGCGCCTGGCGGTATCTCAGCCAGAAGGAAGTGGCCGCCTTGCGCAAGGCGGCCACGGCGGGGGATGTGGGAGAGCCTCGGCGTCCTGACAGGAGGCGACACCGGGCCGCGCGGCCGTCACCATGAAGGCGCCTCTCTCCGCTGCCACACCCTCGGCGGTGGCCGGCTCTCTTCTGGGCACGGCCGCCGGAGATGCCCTCGGCCTTCCCGTCGAGGGCCTGAGTCGCGAGCGCCAGCAGCGCCGCTTCCCCGGCCTGGATCGGCACCGCTTCTTCCTCGGCAGGGGGATGGTATCGGACGACACCGAGCACGCCTGCATGACGGCGCAGGCGCTGATCGCTTCCGCGGGCGACCCCCACGTCTTCCTCGCCAGCCTCGCCCGGCAGCTCCGGTGGTGGCTGGCGGCGCTGCCCGCCGGCGTCGGGTACGCGACGCTGCGCGCCGGGTTGAAGCTCTGGCTGGGGTTCTCCCCGGACCGCAGCGGCGTGCGCTCCGCGGGCAACGGCCCGGCGATGCGGGCGCCTCTCCTCGGCGTCTGCTGCGGCCACGACCTGGAGCGCCTCCGCGCGCTGGTCCGCGCCAGCACGCGCCTGACGCACACCGACCCGAGAGCGGAGCACGGCGCGCTGGCCGCCGCCCTCGCCGCCCATCTGTCCGCCGCGAGCCCGGGCGCCGCCGTCGCCCCGGAGTCGTTCCGGGCGCGGTTGGAGGAGGCGCTGGTCCGGGAGCCCGCCGGCGAGCTCCTCTCCCTGGTTGCGAAGGCCGCGGCGAGCGCCGCCGCCGGCCAGTCCACCGCGTCCTTTGCGGCCGAGATGGGGTGGGAGCACGGGATCAGCGGCTACGTATACCAAACGGTGCCGGCCGCCCTCCACGCCTGGATGGCCCACCCCGGCGACTTCCGGTCGGCCGTGCTCGCCGTGATCCACTGCGGCGGCGATACCGACACCGCGGCCGCGATCACCGGCGGCATCGTCGGCGCCGGCGTCGGGAAGGCGGGCATCCCCGGCGAGTGGCTCTCCGGGCTTCGGGAGTGGCCCCGGAGCGTCGCCTGGATGGAGAGAGTGGCGGCGCGCCTGGCGGAGGTGTGCGCCGACGGCGAGCCGCGCCCGCCGATCCCGCTCGGGGCCGGCGGGGTTCTGGCCCGCAACCTGGTGTTCCTCGTCCTCGTCCTGGGCCACGGCTTCCGGCGCCTGCTGCCGTGATCGCCCCGGGCCGGGGCAAGAGGATTCCCCGCGCGGAGTGCGAACGGATGTGGCAGTGCGTGTGAGGAGGAATGCGCCCGATGGTAGACCTGTACCTGAGCGAAGATGACTCCAAGATCGGAAGCATCACCGAGGAGGATCTGGCCCTTCTCATTGATTGCCTGGAAGAGGAAGATACCGAGGATACCGACTACTACATTGACCGGGACACGCTCGCTTACCTCAAGGAAGAGGGCGCGTCCGCCGAGCTGGTCGCCATGCTCGAGAACGCTCTGAGCGACCGCGCGGCCATCGATGTCTACTACCTGACTGAGGACGCGACGGCGCCGGAGGAGTAGGTCTGAACGACTCCCGCGGCTCTCCTGATGCTCACCCCCCCGGGCTGCCGGACACCCGGGAGCGCTGCAGCACCTCGCTGACCTCCGCCGCCACGCGGTCCAGGTCGAAGGGCTTGGTCACGTAGGAGTGGGCGCCCGCGGCCATCACCGCGTGGACAGCCTCCTCGCTGTCGTACGCGGTCATCACGATCACGGCGGTCGCGGGGTAGCAGCGGCGGATCTCGGCGAGCACGTCCATGCCGCCCAGGATCGGCATCCGCAGGTCGAGCATCACCAGGTGGTAGATGGCGGCCGCAAGGCGTGCCAGCGCCTCTGCGCCATCGTGGACGGTGTCCGCATCGTGGCCGTCTTTTCTCAGCCTGGCCGCCAGCACCCGGCACAGATTCTGCTCGTCATCCGCTATCAAGATCCGCGTCCGGTCGCTCACCGTCCCACGCTCCCCTTCCCCCATGCTCGGCGACGGCCGCCCCGGCCGCATCCCCTGATCCTCACACGCCGGATGCCTCAGGGCAAGAAGCGTGCCACGACGTTGGTTGACGCCACCTCCGCACGGGGAGTATAATGGCGCTATGAGCATGAAGTCCTATTTGATCGGCATGGCCGGCCGCGGGGGCGCGCGCCGGGCCGCGCTCCTGACCCTCATCGGCCTATTCGCCGCCCTGGTGCTGTTCGGCCCGCAGCTCGTCGCGCTCTACACCGATTGGCTGTGGTTCCTGGATGCGGGCTACCGGAGCGTCTTCCTGCGCACCACCCTGATCAAGGTGGAGTTGATGCTGGCCGCCGCCGCGGTGTTCTTCACCATTCTCTACGCCAACCTCCGGATCGCCCGGTTCGCCGGCGACCGCCCCCGCCTCTACCTGGATGAACGGCACGAGTTCCGCGTGGCGCTGGGCGACATCAGCCGCCGCAGCGTCTCCATCCTCCTCCTGGTTTCGGCCCTGGTGATCAGCCTCACGGTGGGTCTGGCCGCTGCCGTGGGGTGGTACGACTTCCTGCTCTTCCGAAACGCCGTGCCGTTCCCGGACAGCGACCCGCTGTTCGGGCGCAACGCCGCCTTCTACGTCTTCCGCCTCCCCTTCCTGCGCTTCCTCTACCGGTGGGTGATGCTGGCCGTCATCCTCAGCGCCATCGGCGCCGCCCTCGTCTACTTCGTTGATCGCGCGGTGGACATCATCTCCGGCGACCGGACCACCATCCGCATCGAGCCCCGCGCGCGCGCCCACCTCTCGGCGCTGCTGGGGATCGCGCTCCTGGTGAAGGCGTGGGGATACTGGTTGGCTCGCTACGAGCTGCCGTTCGCTCAACAGCGCCTCTTCTCCGGCGCCGGCTACACCGACGTACACGTGCGCTTGCCCGCGTTGGCCCTGCTCACGGTGCTCGCCGTGATGGCCGGGCTCGTGCTGTTGGCCAATATCCGCTTCCGGAGCCTGCGCGCGCCGCTCTTCGCGCTGGCGGCATGGCTGGCTGTTTCCGTCACCGGTGGCGTGGTGCTGCCCGCCGCCGTTCAGAAGCTGCGCGTGACCCCCAACGAGCTCACTGCCGAGCAGCCGTTCATCCGTCACAACATCCAGGCGACGCGCACCGCCTTCAACCTGCACGCAGTGACGCAGCACAACTTCCCCGCCGATAGCAACCTGACGGCCGCCGACATCCGCGCGAACGGCGACACAGTCAGGAACATCCGCCTGTGGGACTACGGTCCGCTGCTGGAAGCCTACCGGCAGATCCAGACGATCCGCAGCTACTACGCCTTCGAGAACGCCGACGTGGACCGCTATCGCTTCCCGGACGGCGTGCGCCAGGTGGCCCTCTCCGTGCGCGAACTGAAGGCGGACCAACTCGCGGGCGCCGAGAGTAGCTGGATCAACCGCCACTTGATCTACACCCACGGCTACGGCCTCTGCATGAGCCCGGTGGACCGCGTCGCCCCCGGCGGCCTCCCGGAGCTGATCATCAAGGACTTCCCGCCGCAGGCGCCCCCGGGGCTGGAGATCACGCGCCCCCAAATCTACTTCGGCGAGCTGACCGATGACTACGTGATCGTGGGCAGCACCGAGAAGGAGTTCGACTACCCTTCCGGCGACGAGAACGTCACAACGGCGTACGCGGGCAAGGCCGGCGTCTCCCTTGCGGGCATGGGGCGCCGGCTGGCCTTCGCCGCCCGCTTCGGCGACGCCAACATCATCCTGAGCGGGCATATCAACGAGAATAGTCGAATCCTCTTCGCCCGCAACATCCGCGAGCGGGTCCAGCGCATCGCTCCCTTCCTGCGCCTCGACGGCGACCCCTATCCGGTGGTGCGCAACGGCGGCATCGTCTGGATCCTCGATGCCTACACCACCACGCGGTGGTATCCGTACTCGCGCCAGGTTCCCGTTGACCAGCAGCAGCGCGTCCTCAACTACATGCGGAACTCGGTGAAGGTGACCGTGGATGCCTTCGACGGCACCGTGCATTTCTACCTGGCGGATCCCGAGGACCCGGTGGCCGCCGGCCTCGGCCGTGCCTTCCCCGGCCTCTTCCGGCCGTTGAGCGAGATGCCGGAAGACCTGCGCGGCCACCTGCGCTATCCCGAAGACCTGTTCAACGTCCAGTCATTCATCTACGGCGTCTACCACATGACCGACCCCCGCGTCTTCTACAATCGCGAGGACATGTGGCACAGCGCCCGCCCCAAGCGTGAGGTGAAGGACACGCTCACCGGCCAGAACCGGATCCAGGAAGAGCGCCCGATGCGCCCCTACTACGTGATCATGGAGCTGCCGGACGGCGACCGGGCGGAGTACATCCTGATGCTCCCCTTCACCCCCATCGGCGACAAGCAGAACATGATCGCCTGGATGGCCGCGCGCAACGACGGGGAACACCTGGGGAAGCTGGTGGTCTACAAGTTCCCGAAGCAGAAGCTCGTCTATGGTCCTTATCAGGTAGACGCGCTGATTGACCAGCTCCCGCAGATTTCCGAGAAGCTCTCGCTGTGGGACCGCGCCGGGTCGAAGGTGAACCGTGCGCCGGTGATGGCGATCCCGATCGAGGAGTCGCTCCTCTACGTCGAGCCGCTCTACCTCCAGGCGGAGCGGAGCCAGATGCCCGAGCTGAAGCAGGTGATCGTCGCCTATGCCGGGCAGGTGGTGATGGCCGACAACCTACAGGCGGGCCTGGCCGCCGTGTTCGGCGGCGACGTCGGCGCCGGCAGCGCCGTTGTAGCCGCCGTGCCGGGGGCCGAGCCGGCGGCCCCCGCTCCGCCCGCGGGCACGCCTCCCGCAGCCGCTAGGCCCTCGCCGGCGCCCCCCGCAGCCGGCGGCACCCCGGTGACCCCTCGCGTGCGCCAGCTTATCGGCGAGGCGGACGGGCAGTACCGCCGCGCCCAGGACGCCCTGCGCCGCGGCGACTGGGCCGCCTACGGCGCGGAGATGAAGCGCCTCTCAGAGACGCTCGGGGAGCTGAAACGGGCCGCCGGGGAGTGATAACGATTTCAGATTGCAGATCGCAGATTGCAGATCGCAGATTGCAGATCGGCGGAAGGGCGCGGCGCATGGACGCATCGGCCCGGGTTGGTCGCATTCCTATCTGAGGAACCGTCAGGGGACAAGCCAGCGGCCGGGCATATAGACATACCCGTCTGCGGGGCGGCTCGGAGCCGCCAAGCGCCCTCGCGG
>JACQGM010000150.1 GCA_016199585.1 Armatimonadota bacterium | reverse complement strand
GTCTGCTCGATGATCACGGCGTCGTAGTCCTGCATGTACATGGTGAACGCGGTGCCGAGCTGCTTCATGTTGCTCAGGCAGCTCGCGGCCCGCGCTCTCTCCCGGGCGCGGGAGAAGACCGGAAAGAGGATCGCCGCCAGGATAGCTATGATGGCTATCACGACGAGCAACTCGATCAAAGTGAAGCCCCTTCGTGCTCCTGCCTCCCGAACGCGTGTGCCTCTCAGCATCTCTCGTTCCTCCTCTCCGAACGACCCGGAGCGAACACCGGCTGGGCGGGGAAGGCGGACGAGCGCCCGCTCACCCGCTGGCGCCTCCCATTGTAACAGGCCAACATTAGAATTGGATTAGAGTTTGATTAGAAATCTTTAATGAAGCACCATTCGAAGCCCGGGGGCAGCGGCCGCCGAGACCCGCTCGCCGCGCGGGCGCACCGCGTGCCGGGGCGGTGAGAGAGGATGCGGGGCGCATCCTCTGCCTGCCGAGCGCAGGACGCGGGATCGCCTCTCGTGGTGACACAGGAACGCCCGACCGAGCGCCGAATCCTCCGGCAGGAGGGGACGATGTCGGATACCGAGGCCGTGAGCGACGAGGATCAGGTGCAGGAGCGGCTGCGGGCGATCCCCGCGGTGGACGTGGTGCTGAGCCACCCGCAGGTGGCCCGATTACTGGCGGGCACGCCGCGGCCGCTGGCCACGGCGGCGGTGCGCGCCCTTCTGGAGGGCCTGCGGCGGCGGATCCGGGCCGGCGAGGATGCGGATGTCTCCCTGCCGGCGGTGGCGGCGGCGGCGGCGGCGGCCGTCACCGCGCAGGGGAGACGCTCGCTACGGCGGGCGATCAATGCGACCGGGATCATCCTCCACACGGGGCTGGGGCGCGCCGTGCTGGCGGCGCCGGCGGTCGCGGCGCTGGCGGAGGTGGCGGGCAGCCACTCTCTCCTGGAGATCGAGGTGGAGAGCGGCCGGCGCGGCTCGCGCCTGGAGCACGTGCGCGGGCTGCTGCGGCTCCTCGCCGGGGCCCCCTCGGCGGCCGTCGCCAACAACAACGCCGCGGCGGTTCTTCTGGCGCTGAATACCCTGGCCGCCGGGAAGGAGGTGGTCGTCTCGCGCGGGCAGCTCGTCGAGATCGGCGGGTCCTTCCGCATGCCCGATATCATCCGGGCGAGCGGCTGCCGCATGGTGGAGGTGGGCACCACGAACAAGACGCGCCTCGCCGACTACGAGGCCGCCATCACCCCCGAGACCGCGCTGCTGCTGCAAGTGCACCCGAGCAACTTCCGCGTCGTGGGCTTCACCGAAGAAGTGGCGCTCCCCGAGCTGGTGGCCCTGGGGCGCGCGCGCTCCCTCCCGGTGATGGTGGATCTGGGGAGCGGCGCCTTCTTCGACGTCGCGCGCGTCGGTCTGCCCCCGGAGCCGACGGTGCCCGCGGTGGTCGCCAGCGGCGCGGACATCGTGACCTTCAGCGGCGATAAGCTGTTGGGAGGACCGCAGGCCGGGCTTCTCCTCGGCAGCGAGGCCGCGATCCGGCGCGTGACCCGCAACCCACTGATGCGGGTCCTCCGCTGTGACAAGCTCATCCTCGCGGCGCTGGAGGCCACGCTCCGCCTCTACTTCGACCCGGAGGCCGCGCTGCGCGCCATCCCGACGCTGCGCGCCCTGACGCGGCGGCCCGATGCGGTCCGCGCGCTGGCGCAGCGCGTGGTGGAGGGCGTGAGCCGCCCCGGGGTGCGTCTCGCGGTGGTGGAGACCGCTTCGCAGGTGGGGGGCGGATCGCTGCCCACCGAGGAGCTGCCCAGCGCGGCCGTGCAGGTGGAGGTGGAGGGCCTCCCCGCCGAAGACGTGGCGCGCGCGCTGCGCCGGGGGGATCCGCCGGTATTCGGCCGCATCCACCGGGACCTGCTGCTCCTCGACATGCGCACGGTGGCTGAGGAGGAGGTGGCCGAGGTGTGCGCGGCACTGGCGCGAGCCAGGTGGTGACGCGGCGGAGAGGGAGCACGCCGTCGGGCCCCGGGTGCGTGCCGCTGTTCGAGGACGCCATCCCCACGGCGTAAGACCGCTGCAAGCGCACCCGCAATTGGATTGAGCGGGAAGCAAGGAGGACATGCGAGGCAGCCAATACCTGGCCGGGGAGGCCCTCGCGGCGGGGCGACGGCGGTGGCGGAGTGTGAAGCCACCGCAGTCGGGCTGCGCCAAGGCATTGCTGCCGAAGCGGGAGGTCCTGTGGGTGGAGGATGTGCCCGGGATCGCCGGGCGGACCGGCAAGCTCAACGGTTGCTCATCCGGGCTGGAGACGCCGGTGACGCTGAATAACTGGATGGTGCGGGGGATTCTGAAGCTGCGGGCGCCATAGAGGCGGCGCCGGCCGAAGCGATCCGGGGAGAGCCACCCGCCTGGTGGGCGACCGGCGGGCCGTTCTCCGGCCAGGCCCGCATCGGCAATAACTGGGCAACCGCATCGGAGCAACAGCCATCGCAGACTGCCCGAAGGCGAAACCGACACTGGTGGCTTCGCTGCCGAGGCGGCAGGATTTCGCGCCCCGGCGGCGTATTGTACGCCCAACGGCGCCGCGCGCGGCTCGCCCGCTCCCCATCGGGATCTCCCTGCGAGTGGTCCGGCCGAGGCCGCCGGCGGATCCGCCGTCTGGAATCCGTGAGCAGGAGAGGGCCTGCCGATGAGTCTGAAGCGATTCCTCCGCTCGGTGGCCGGCGTCGTCGTCGAGCTGTCTCCCGAGGACGAGGGCGAGTCTCCGCGCCAGGTCACCCTGGAGGACGTGGTGCGCGAGGCCCCGGGGCCGAACCTGGACCAGGTCGCCTTTGAGACGCTGCCCGAGGCGACCCGGGCCGACGGCGGGGTGGACCGGCAGCGCATCTATGCCGAGGCGGGCGTGCAGCCGCTGGATGCCGAGGACGCTCGCCTGCTCACCGCCGAGGAGGTCATCGAGAAGCTGCGCGTGCTCCCCGAGACGATGCCCCTGGAGCAGCGCCGCCAGACGATCGGCATGATCCTGGAGGCGCTCGGGCAGTCGCCTCGGGACATCCTGGCCGACGCGGCGATCAAGATCGAGGCGCTGGCCGCCTACGAGGACGCCCACGAGCGCCAGGTGGCCCGGCAGAGCCAGCAGACGGAGCAGGAGATCGCCGCGCTGATGGCACAGATCGAGGAGAAGCGCCAGGCGCTGCAGTCGGCGCGCGTGCGCCACCAGCAGGTGGCCGCCGAGTGCGAGGCGGAGGCCGAGCGCCTGAAGCGGCTCACGGAGATGTTCGCGCCCGCGCGCACCGCGGGGGCTCCGAGCCAGCAGCCGCCTGCCCAGCCAGGTTCGGCGTGCGGCGGCTCCATGTAGGGAGGGTTCACCATGAGGCTGACACCGGCCGGGAAGGCCATCCTTCTCCTGCTGTTCTTCGGGGGTCTCTTCGGGCTCTACCGCCACCTGACACAGGGGCCGGAGACCGCCGACAAGGGCACGCCCGGGGGATCAACCGCCCCCGTCAGTACCCCGAGCGCCGACACCACCGGCGCCGTGCTCGACCGCCCGCTGCGCGTCGGCATCGTCTCCTGGCCGGGCTACGCCGGCGGCATCGTCGCCAACAACGGCTTCAAGCCCAACACCGACTGCATCTTCTGGAAAAACCACAAGCTGCGAGTCGAGTTCCTCCTCCTCGAGGACATTGACGTGCGCGGCAAGGCGTTCGCCAAGGGCGGCCCCGATGGCGTGGACGTGGTCTGGTCTACGGTAGACTTCTGGGCGAACGAGCTGCCGGGGCTGAACAAGAGCGGCATCGAGGCCGCCGCCATCATGCAGGTGGACTGGAGCCGCGGCGGCGACGCGATCGTGGCCGACGCCTCCATCCAGCGCATCGAGGACCTGAAGGGGAAGAAGATCAGCCTGGTGCAGTTCACCCCCAGCCACTGGTTCCTCGAGTTCAACCTGCAGAACTCCAGCCTCGATGAGAGCCAGCAGGAGGCGATCGTCAAGAGCCTGGTCAGCTCCGGCTCCACCATGGACGCGCGGAGCGCCTTCGTCGCCAAGCAGGTGGACGCCAGCGTCATCTGGGAGCCGGACGTCACCGCGGCCCTGGAGCGCCCCGGATCGCACGTCCTCGTCTCCTCGGCCACCGCGACCGACCTGATCGCCGACCTGATGGTGACCCAGAGGAAGTTCATCGAGGAGCACCGCGCCGCCGTGAAGGCGTTCGTGGAGGGCTGGCTGGACGGCGCCGTGGAGGCAAACCGCAATCCCTCCCTGGCCGTGAAACTCCTCATGGAGAATGAGGAGCTCTACAAGGAGCTGGGGGAGGAAGCGACCCGCGACGGCCTCACCAAGGTGCGCCTGACGGACCTGACGGACAACACGCGCGTCTTCGGCCTGGACGGGAGCCGCCCGCGCTTCGACGACCTGTTCGACCGCGCCGGCAGGGCCTGGCTGAAGCGCGGCTACATCCCCTACACCGTGGCCGCCAAAGAGGCCAAGGACGACTCGTTCCTGCGCGATGTCTACGCGCGCCACCCGGTCGCGCCGCCGAAGCAGGAGTTCAAGGCGACGGCCCAGGCCAAGGCCCGCGCCGAGACGGCCAAGCCCCTCCTCACCAAGCAGGTCCGCATTCAGTTCGCCCCGGATAGCGCCGCGCTGACGGTGCAGTCGAAGAAGACGCTGGATACCGTAGCGGGCCTCTTGCAGGCCTACTCGAACGCCTACGTGCGCGTCGAGGGGAACACCGTCGGCTCCGGCAACGCCTTCGCCATGCGCCTGTCGAAGTCGCGCGCCGACTCAGTGGTGGCCTACCTGGTGGCGGCGCACGGGCTGGACGCCAACCGTTTCACCACGCGCGGCAATGGCCCCTTCAAGCCGATCGCCTCCAACAACGCCGAGGAGGGCCGCGCGAAGAACCGGCGCACCGACATCATGATCATCCCGAAGGAGTGATGACGATTTCGGATTTCCGAATTCAGATTTCGGATTGGCGGGTCGGCCGTGATCCGTCTCATTCCTGCCTGAAGCCGTTATGAGAGGCAGCGCGATGGCGAGTGGTGTGGAACAGCCGCTGGAAAGGAACAAGGTGGCGCCCGTGCCGTGGCTCCGCGTGCGGGCGGAGCTGCCGCCGCGGGTGCGGCGGTGGGTGGGATGGGGGTTCATCGCCCTCCTGCTGCTGGCATGGGCGGCGGTGACGGCGGCGAAGCTGGTGCTGCCGGCGTTCCTGCCGTCGCCCGTCTCCGTGGCCCGGGCGGCGGCGGAGGTGGCAGGGAAGGGCGACCTGCTCCCGGCGGTGCTCATCACCCTGAAGCGGATCTGGCACGCGCTGCTGCTGGTGGTGGCGATCGGCGTGCCGCTCGGCGTGCTGATGGGGAGCTTCGCCCTCTTCGACTCGCTCCTCTCGCCGGTCGTCGCCGGGGTGAAGGCGGTGCCCACCACGGCATTCATCGCCCTGGTGATCGTCTGGTTCGGGATCGGCGAGCGGGCCAAGGTGGTGTTCCTCTTCCTGGGCGCCATCTTCTTCATGCTGCTCCTGGTGCGCGACGCGATCCTGGGGGTTCGTGAGGAGCACGTGCGCACGGCGCTCGACCTGGGGGCGGGCAGCGCGCGCACCGTGTTCTCGGTGCTCCTGCCGGCCGCGATGCCGCAGATTTGGGACGGGATCATCGTCTGCAACGGCATCATGTGGACCTACGTGCTGCTGGCGGAGTTCATCAACGCCCAGAGCGGCCTCGGCTATCTGATCAACACGGCGTCGCGCATGCAGCGCCCGGATCGCGTCTTCGCGGGGATCATCCTGATCGCCGTCATCTCGGTGTGTACCGATTGGGTGCTGCGGCGCGTCAAGGCGCGCTGGTTCGCCTACTGAAGAGGAGTCCGATGGAGTCACCATCCGCGGCACCCGTGCCCGCCCCCCCGGCGCTGGAGCTGGCCGGGGTCGGCAAGCACTTCGAGCCTGCCGGGAAAGGCGGCGAGCGCGTCACCGCCATCGAGGAGGTGTCGCTCCGCGTGCCGCAGGCGCCGCAGGGGAGGTTCGTCGTCCTCCTCGGCCCGTCCGGGTGCGGGAAGTCCACCATCCTCTTCATGCTGGCCGGGCTGCTCTCGGCGGATGCCGGGGAGGTGAGCACCTTCGGCCGCCCCGTGAGCGGCCCCAACCCCGACACGGCGCTGGTGTTCCAGCAGTACGCCTGTTTCCCCTGGCGGACCGCGCTAGGCAACGTGGCCTTCGCCCTGGAGATTCGCGACCGCGTCTCGCCGATCCACCGGCTCACCGGGCTGGTGATCCGCTCGGCGGCGGCCGAGGCGCGACAGAAGCGCGCCCTGGAGTACCTGCGGATGGTGGGACTGGACGACCGTCCGGGCGCCTATCCGCGCGAGCTCTCCGGCGGCATGCAGCAGCGGGTGGCAATCGCGCGCACCCTGGCCGCCCAGCCGCGCATCATCCTGATGGACGAGCCGTTCGGCGCCCTCGACGCGCAGACCCGGCAGGGGATGCAGCAGATGCTCCTGCGCGTCTGGGACGACGTGAACTGCACCGTTGTCTTCGTCACCCACGACATCACCGAGGCGATCCTTCTCGCCGACGAGATCGTGGTGCTTTCGGCCCGGCCCGCCCACATTGTCGAGCACCTCCAGGTTCCCTTCCCGCGCCCGCGCGACCTGGTCCTGGTGCAGGACCCCCGGTTCTCCGACCTGCAGGGGCACCTGCTCCGGCTCCTCAAGGGCGCCCCGAACGTGGGCGAGTTGAGCGTGACGCTCTGAAAGGCAGGGATGAGCGAGCAGAACAGAGCATCGGGCCTGCCGGAGCCGCCGAAGCCGCCGAACCGGTTCCTGGCGGCGATCAAGGACGACGTGAACAAGGTGGGCCTGGCGGCGATCGCGGCGGCGTGGGCGGCCTCCGGCATGTTGGCGGTCCCCTTCGTCGGCCTGGCCGCCGAGGCGGCCTACCTCCTCTTCGCGCCGGAGTCCTCGTGGTTCCGGAAGCGCCTGCACGCCCGGCAGCAGGCCGCCGAAGGATTCTATCGCGCCCGCCTGCAGGAGGCGGTGCTCCCCCGGGCGGAGAGCCAGACGCGGCGCGGCTACGAGGCGATGCTTCGCGCTCGCGAGACGATCGGGGAGAGCATGGACCCCAAGGAGGCGACCAGCCGCGAGATGCTCCGCCAGCTCGATTACATGCTGGAGAAGTACCTCCTCTTCACCCATCAGATTGTCCAGTACCACCGCTACCTGGCCCACCTCCACGGCGACCGGAGCGGGCGCGACCTCGCGGTCTCCGAGCTGGCGACGCGGCTGACCCAGCTTTGCGACGACCAGCTCGAGCGCCTGAACAACCAGCTCCGCCGCGCCAACGATGATCGGACGCGCTCGGTGGTGCAGCAGAACATTGATGTCCTGCAGAAGAAGCGGGCGCTGATCGAGCGCGTGGCCACCATGGCCCAGAACCTGACGCTGCACCTGCAGCTCTTCCGCAACTCCTTCGACCTGGTGGGGGGCCTGGTGCAGACGCGCCCGCCCGACGAGGTGCTCCAGGTGATCAACGACGCGGTTGGCAAAGCCGAGTTGACCTCGGCGCTGAATGAGCAAAGCAGCCAGATCCAGGAGGAGATCCGCCAGTTGCGGCTGGAGGTGCTGTAGGGAGGCCCTTTGGGGCCGGCGCACGCCCGGCGGTTCGACGCGCGTCCGGGGCGCGCCCGGAGCCGACAAACAGCACCCGGTGAACCGGGCTTGACCGGGCCGCGCAAGGAAGAGAAGCCGGATTGATCCGGCGCCGCTTGGGAGCCGGGCGATTCATCGCCCGGCGGAGCCCGGCGCGTGCCGGTTGCAGGCGGGCGCGCCCCACGCCCGCCCGGCGCACGCCCGGCGGAGCCCCTCGGAGCCCCGGCGTCTGCCCGATGAGGAGCCGATAGATGAGAATGAGATCCCAGATGGCCCTCCTTGCCGCGGTGGTGTCTGCTGGTAGCTTGTGGCCCGCCGCGGCAGCCGAGGCTCCCGGCAACCACCCAACCACCCAACCACCCAGATGCTCAACCACCCTCTACCTCTCCCCCGCCGGCCGCGACACCTGGAGCGGGCGCCTGCCGGAGCCGAACGGCGATCGGACCGACGGCCCCTTCGCCAGCATCACCCGCGCCCGCGACGCGCTGCGGCAGCGCAAGGCCGACGGCGGGCCGGGCGGGCCCGTGACGGTGTTCCTCCGCGGCGGCACCTATCCGATCACCACCCCGCTCGTCTTCACCCCCGAGGACTCCGGCACCACCGACGGGCCGATCACCTACGCCGCCTATCCCGGCGAGGCGCCGGTCATCTCGGGCGGGCGGGTGCTCGTCGGTTGGGCGAAGGGAGCGCGCGGCGTCTACACCACCGACGCGCCCGACGCCCGAAACGGCCGCTCCCCCTTCCGCCAGCTCTTTGTCAATGGCCGGCGTCAGATCCTGGCCGCGCCCGGGGGAGGCCCCCTCAGCGTGCGCGGAACGTGGCAGCTCGACCGTGATTCCGGCCTTCTCTCGCTCCTCCCGGAGCGAGGCGTGGACCCCCGCGGGGCGATGGTGATCACGCCGGTGGCTGCGCCGCTCCTGGCGCTGGCCGGCGATCCAGACGAAGGCCGGTTCGTCTCGCACCTGAAGTTCGAGGGGCTTTCGTTTCAACACGCGGAGTCTCCTCAGCTCCCCGAGGAGGACGCTGGCCGGGAGGCGGCGCCGGGCATCACCGGCGCGATCCAGGCACGGGGAGCCAAGGCCTGCGCCTTCGAGCGGTGTGAGGTCGCCCGGGTGGGCGGCTGCGCCATCTGGCTGGAGCGCGGGTGTACCTGGAACCACCTGGTGGGGAACCACCTCCACGATCTGGGCGCTGGCGGCGTGCGCCTGGGCGAGGCGAGCCCGCCTGAAAGAGCGATGGCCGAAACCGGCGGCAACGTGATCGCCAACAACTTCATCCACGACGCCGGGCAGGTCCGCCCCGACGCCGCCGGCGTGTGGGTGGGGCAGAGCTCCGACAACGTGATCGCCCACAACGAGGTCTGCGATCTGAGCGGCGCAGGGATCGTGATCGGCTGCGCCACCGGCGACGCGCCGTCGGCCTGCCGGCGCAACCGCATCGAGTTCAACCGCCTGCACCACCTGGGGTCCGGCGCCCTCCACGACGCCGGGGCGCTGGTCGTCCGGGGCGTCGCCACCGGGACCGTCATCCGCAACAACCTGATCCACGACATCGGGGGCGGCGAGTCCTCCGCCGCCGCGGGCATCCGCGCCGGCGAGGGGAGCGCAGGCATCCTCATCGAGAACAATGTGGTGGCCCATACCGTCGGCTGCGGTCTCGCCGTCTCCGACGGGAAGGACTTGATCGTTCGCAACAACATTCTCGCCTTCGGGCGCGATCGCCAGGTAGAGCAGGGGCGCGGCGATGGCGATGTCGGGTTCGCGTTCGAGCGCAACATCGTCTACTACGACAGCGGCGCCCTCCTCACCGGCGGCGGCGCCATCCGCGCCGACCGTAACCTCTACTGGCACGCCCGGCGCGAGCCCGTGCGCTTCCCCGGCAACCTCGCGCTCGCGGAATGGCAGGCATCCGGCCAGGATCCCCACTCGCTCGTCGCCGACCCGCGCTTCATGGACCCCCGCCGGCTCGATTTCCGCCTCCGCCCCGACTCCCCGGCGCTCCCGCTCGGCTTCCGGCCGATGGACGTTGGCGCGTGCGGCCTGGTGGGGCCGCGGGAGTGGGTGGAGCGGCCGCGGCGCGTCCGGCGCCCCCGCGCGATGACCGCGCCCCACCGCCCCTGACTGGCCTGTGTGGAACCAGCGGGCGCTGCCGTTCGTCAAATAACCGGCAAGTGGTTGTCGGGGCGGAGCATCGCGAGCGGAATCCCTCATGTTCTGGAACCGCGTCTTGCGGTGCTTCGCCCCGCGTAAACGGGACCCCCGCATGTGCGTCCATAGGAGGCCAGACGTGTTTGAGCAACGCAGGTCATGGTTTCTCGCCCTGGGTGGTGTACTCTGTCTGCTCGTGGTCGCCGGGTGCGGCGGCGGGCGCAGCGCCCCCGGCTCCGCATCCTCTCCCGACGGCAGCCAGCCGGCCGCCTCTCCCGGAGGCGCGCTCGCCTCCGTCACCGTCGCCCGCAGCGACGTGGTGAGCGCCGACACCGGCGGCGCCGTCGTCACCGACGACGGCAGCGGCGTCCTGGTGCCACCCGGCGCGCTCACCGGCGACACGACCGTGACGGTCGGCCTGGTATCGGATGCGCTGGCGCCCCCCTCTGGCCGCGCCGCGGCTGGAGCCGTCTACGCCTTCGGCCCGCAGGGCGTGGACTTCCTGAAGCCGGTGACGGTCAGCGTCGCCGGGGGAGCCCCCGGTCCCCGGCGCCTCTGGAACTACGATCCGGCGGCCGGATCCTGGCGCGAGGTGGAGGAGAGCACCACCGATGTCGCCACCGGGGTGGTGCAGGCGCCGGTGCGCCGCTTCTTCGGCTTCTACGCGGTGGCTGCCGCCGCCGCAGCGGAGAGCACCGATACCACCAGCCCCACCGTCTCCCTGCTCGCGCCTCCCAACGGCGCCGCCGTGTCCGGCATCGTCGCCATCAGCGCCAGCGCCACCGACAACGTCGGCGTCACTCGGGTCGTCTTCGCCATTGACTTCGAGCGCGTCGCCGTCCGCGAGGCGGCTCCGTACGCCTTCGAGTGGGACACCCGGCGGGCGCGGCCAGGGCCGCACCGGATCACCGCCGCGGCGTTCGATGCCGCCGGCAACGGCGCCACGGTCACCACCGTCGTCACGGTCTCCGGCACGGGTGGCCCCGAGGGGAGAGGCGCTATCGCCGGCAGGGTGGTGGACACCGAAGGCCGGGCGGTGGCGGGCGCCGCGGTCCATGCCGAGGGCGCTGGCTTCGCCCGCGGCACCAGTGACGCCGACGGGCGCTTCCTCTTCGACGGGCTGCCTGTGGGCGCCTACGTCGTGCGCGCGGGCAAGGATGGCTACCGGGGCGCCCCCGTTGAGGCGCGGGTCGAGGCGGGGAAGACCACGGAGGTGACGCTGCGCCTGGAGGCGCTGGGCGACTCGCGGCCGCCGGTCGTGCGGATCACCGCCCCCGCGCCGGGCGCCGTCGTCGCGGGAACGGTGGCGGTCGCGGCCGCCGCCGAAGACAACGTCGGTGTCGTGAGCGTTCGCTTCTTCGTCGATGGCCGACTGGCCGCCGAAGACGACTCCGCTCCCTTCGGCTTCCAGTGGGACACGACCGTGGTGCCCAACGGCGAGCACCGGCTGTCGGCCGCCGCTCGCGATGCGGCGGGCAACGGGGGTGAGGCCGGCATCGGCGTGCTCGTGCGCAACGGCGACGGGGGCGGCGTGCGCCCGGGCCGCATCGAAGGAAAGGTGCGCTCGACGAGCGGCGAGGCGGTCGCCAGCGCTGAGGTCGTGCTCAGCCGGCTGGGGAGGCCCGTCAAGGCGACCCGGACGGGCACCGACGGCGCCTTCGCCTTCGCGGAAGTGCCCGCGGGCGAGGGCTACGTCCTCGTCGCTGAGAAGGCCGGGTTCCGGCGCGCCGTGCGCGAGGGCGTGCGCGTGGAGGCCGGCGGCACGACCGCCGTGGAGCTGGTGATGGAGCCGCTGCCGGTCGTGGCGCCGACTCCCCTCGGCAGCATCGCCGGGGTGGTGGTCAACGGCGAGGGGCGCGCCCCAGGGCCGCGTAGATAGTGACAGATGGGAGTGTTAGAGGGTCGTTTCCATATCGCCGTTTCTCGCGGCTCCGTTTCAGTGATGCCGCTCGCTGAGGCTCTCACTGCCGCGT
>JACQGM010000005.1 GCA_016199585.1 Armatimonadota bacterium | reverse complement strand
CGACCACCAGGAGCACCCCGGAGACTGCCCGGAGCGCCCGAGAATCGGGCTGGTCTCCCGGCGAGCGCACCCCCCTCATCCTACCTCCAGCCGGTCAGTCACCGGCGCTCCGAGGCAAACGGCCCATGCCTCCGCTTCGGCCCAGCGACCAACGCTCGCGCAGGGCAGGGGTCCGGGTGGACGCAGGCCATCCCCTGCCCCCCGGGACGCACCGTGCGGCAGCAGTGAAGAGGCCCTGACTCAGTGCCCGGGGTGAACGCCCCGCCGGGCGGGAAGGTGCCTCGCCGCTCCCTGTGGAACGGATCGACTGAGACAAGCCGAGGAGACATGGTTGGACAAGCTGGGGATTCCGAGTCGCGGGCCACTCGGAGCGGCCCCACGCCAGCGGCCCGCGCCTTCTCTATCGCGTGGTCTAGCTTGACGGTCCGCAAGGGTAGGAGAGACTATGGGATCCGCATGTTCGAAGCTGCTTGCAGCGGCCAGCTTGCCGCTGCTCCTTTCTGCGGCCCAGGCGGCCACGGAAGACCTGGGGAATGGGTTCTGCAGCCACGGGGTGGGCACGACCGCCGGCTACCACCGCGGCGCCGTCGCCACCGTGGACGGCAAGGGGCGCGACGTCGTTCTGATGTGGCTCAGCGATCACCGGGGCGGCTACGGCTTCCTGATGGTGGATGCCGAAACCGGGAACAGCGAGCAGTTGCCAATGCCGTTTCCATGTGTCGGCTACGCCGCCTTCAGCTCGATCCTCTCCAGCGGCAACAAGTTCTACACTCACTTCGATGGGCACTTCACTGAGTTCGACCCCGTCGAGCGCGCCTTCACCTTCACCCGGAAGTGCGGGGGGGTCCTCGGCTCGGGCATGACCGAGGACGACAACGGCGTCATCTGGGCTTTCACCATAGGTGTGCCCAAACGCCCCAAGAGAGCCCTGGTCTCGTTCGACCCGAAGACGCGCGAGCTCAAGGAGTTCACGGCGCCGGAAGGTGGGACCTGGCCTACCTGGGTGTCGCTCCTGGCCGCCGACGACGCCGGCTGGATCTACTTCGGCATCGGCAGCAGGGCCACGCACACCATCGCTTTCGACCCTCGAACGAGCATGGAGAAGCCGATACTCCTGGACGAGGACCCCCGCCCGGGTACGGCCTACCTCTACCGCGACCTGGACGGGGAAGTCTACGGCACTCCCGTATACGACGCCGACGCGACCTGGTATGAGTTCTACAAGGGCGAAGCGAGGAAGGTCGGGAAGCGCGAGCGCATCCAACGGAAACCGATCATCACCGCCAACCAGGGCCTGTTCCACCGCGATTTCCCCGACGGCAAGAGGATCAAGACGCTGGACATGGCGGAGAACCTCCTCGCCGTAGAAGACCCGAAGACGGGCCAGGTGAAGGAGGTGCGCTTTACTTACACGACCGAAAGCCCGTACATCATGGGCGTCGCGGCCGCGCCGGACGGCACGATCTGCGGCGGCACGGCGTTCCCCATGCGCTTCGTCAGCTTCAACCCGAAAGCGGACCAGTGGATCAGCCGCCCCTGCTACAGCCAGTGGAATACCGTCGCCAGCCAGGGCGGCCGCTTGTTCATCGGCGGGTACAACAGAGGATCCCTGCTGGAGTGGGACCCCTCGCGCCCGTGGGTGGCAACGGAGAGGGAGAAGCAGGGCTGCAACCCGCTCCACCTCGCCGACTCCCGGCCCGCCATCCACCGCCCCCACCACCTGCTGGCATACCCCGACGGGAAGACGCTCGTCCTTTCGGGCTTGCCCGGCGGGCTGATGTTCTGGGACCGGGAGACTCGCACCCGCACTCTCGTCATGAGCAGCGACATTGTTCCTCACCACTCCACGACGAGCCTGATGGCGCTCCCGGGGGGCAAGCTCCTGGGAGGCACCGCCCGCTCCACCACGGGGGAAGGGACTCCCGACTCCGAGCTCTACATCATGGACGTGGCCACGAAGCGCGTGGAGTGGCGCGAGGCGCTGCTCGCCGACGTGCCCGCCTACAAGGATCTGTGCGCGGCTCCGGGCGGGCTCGTCTACGGCGTCGCGCACCCGGCGCGCTTCTTCGTCTTCGATCCCGCCCGGAGGAAGGTGGTCCGCGAAGAGGATCTGGGTCCCACGCTCGGCCCGGTGGTGGTGCACCAGGGGCCCCGGGTATTCGTGTTCGGCCCGCATGGAGAGATCTACATGCTCTTCGTCAAGGGCATCGCCAGGGTGGAGCCGGAGACGTATCGCGTCTCCCTGTTGGCGGAGTCGCCCGTGCCGATCAGCGCCGGGGGCGACATTCTGGACGGGCGGCTCTACTTCACCAACGGCCCGAGCCTTTACAGTTGGCGGCTCCCGGAGTGAGGCGGAGCGGGATCCGCGTCAAGGGAGGGCCGCCGGGCGCGCGTTGAGGGAGATGGATGACGCTCAGAAGGGGGGCCGCGGGATGAGGTGCGGCCTCGCGGGCAGCAACCGCGCTCCCTCTGGCAGGGTTGGCTCCGCAGATGTCGCCGGCGCCCACGCGCGGCGACGAGGCCGCCGGGGCGATGGCTCTACCGCCGTCCGGGCAGCGCCTTCTCCTGCCGTCGATCGGTCAGGAGCTGCAGGAAGGCGAGGGCCAACTCCTGCTCGTCTGGATCCAGGCCCCGAAAGAGGGCGACCAGGCGCGTGGCCGGGTCGTCGGCCGTCGGCGCCTCGCCCTGCTCGCCCCCGGCTTCCTGGATCATGCGGGACACGGTCGTGCGGAAGACGATGGACATCGCTTCCAGCTCGGCCAGGGTGGGGCTGGTCTTGCCGGTTTCGATGCTGGAGATGTAGCTGGAACTGCGGTCGAGCCGGGCGTACTCGACGACGTCCTGCTGTTTGAGGCGCCAGCGCTCGCGCAGGCGGCGGATCACGGCTCCGATGTTCGCTGATGACGGCATGCTGGTTGACCGGCTCCCCCGGAGTCACTTCGGCGCGCTGCGGGTTGTTCCTGCCTGGCGCGGGCGCCGTGGGCCGGGGATGGGATGCGGGGTGGCGCGCGGCGGCGGGCGCCACCCCGTTCTGCCGATCAGATATACCGCCGGCGCACCATCACCTGGTAGACGCGCTCGACCGCGAGCTGGATGGCGGCCTCGGTGAGCGTGATGCCGAGCTCGGAACTCAGATTCATCGCCAGGTCCAAGTTCTCCCCGATGCGCGACCGGATCATCTGGAAGACCTCCTCCGGGGCGACTTTCCGGGCCGATAGCGAGTGGGAGTACTCCTCCATCGAGGCGATCACGCCCCCGGCGTTGGCGAGGATGTCGGGAATGACGGCGATGCCGCGCTGTTCCAGGATGGCCATGGCGTCCATCGTCGTCGGCATGTTCGCCGCCTCCACCACCGCCCGGGCGCGGATCTTGCCCGCGTTCCCCTTGTGGATGACGTGACCGACGGCGGCGGGGATCAACACGTCCACGTCGAGCTGCAGGAGGGCCTCCTGAGTGAGCGGCGTCTCGCCGAAGCCGGCCACCGTGCCGGTGCGGGCGGCGTGCCCCACCAGACTCGGGATGTCCAGGCCGTCCTCGCTGTAGGTGCCGCCGAAGGCATCCGTCACCCCGACGATGCGCGCCCCGCAGTCGGACAGGTATGTCGCCAGGGGCTGCCCCACATTGCCGAACCCCTGGATGGCGATGCGGCTCCCCTGGACATCGCGGTGCAGCACTCTCTCCAGCACTTGCAGCGCCGCGAAGGCACACCCGTAGCCGGTGCTCTCCCTGCGGCCGGGAAGCCAGCCGTGCGTCCCCTCCGGCTTGCCGGTGACGGACGCGGGGTCGCCCGTCTCGTTGTAGATGAACGCCATCTCATCCGGGCCGGTAGAGAGGTCGGGGGCCGGGATATAGATATGTTTCGAGAACATATCGCGGTAGGCGGAGGCGAAGTACTCCACGACGTCCAGGGTGATGATCTTCTCGAAGTCCCGGTCTCGCGCCGTGCGGCCGAAGGTGCGGTACATCTCGGCCATGTCCACGCGGATGCCGGTCTTGCCCCCGCCGAACCCGATGTCCGTTGCGGCGGTCTTGAGCGTCATCAACCGCGCCAGCTCGGCGGTCTCCCAGACGTCCACGTCGGCGGCGAGGCGGATGCCGCCCTTGTAGGGGCCGCGGGCGTTGCTGTGGAGGACCATCACCCCCCAGAAGAGGATCACCCGGCCCAGGATCTTGCAGGGGAGGCGGAAGACCACGATCTCCTGCGGGCTGATCAGCTCATCAATGACGGTTCGCTCCAGCCCGAGACGCTCGCCGGCGCGGCGCATCAGGACGACCGAGCGTGTGGCCGGCCCGGTACACTGGAGCAGCGTCTCCATGCGTGACAGGCCGCTCCCCGGATCCTCCTCGGGGCAGTTGCGGGGTGCGCGGACGGTCATGAAGTCTCCTTTCATTGGTCGGCGCCGGGGCACGCACAGGGCGTGTCGGCGTGAGCCTATCGCTGCCAGATGCGGATCGGCCGGTGCCGGATCGAGGCGAGCAGAGAGCCGAACCCGACGCGGCCCTCAACGTCGGCGTCATCCATGAAGTGGATCATCAGGAGACGCGACATCTGGTGGACGCCCATCAGCGCCGTGTACTTCGGCAGAATGGCGTCATCGAATGCAGACGCCAGCGAGGTCAGGGCCGCTGTCTTCGTCCGGGCCCAGATCACCAACTGGATCATCGTGGTGGGCCGGGTCCCCTCCTGCCAGGCATCCTCGGCGGTGTCCATCTCGTCCAGCAGGTAAACGGCCTTGATGTTCTGGTCGAAGGCGGCCAATCGCTCGGCGACCCGGCAGGCCAGCTCATGGTGGAGGTAGGCAACCGCCGTGCTCTCGCCACTCTGCAGCCGAGTGAGCGCCGCATCTCGCCCGTCAGGGCCGAGCTTCCGAAGGCAGGCTTCCAGCGCCTCGGCGAAGAGCGACGCGGCGAGACCCGTCACCTCCGGCGGGGATGGCGATTCCGAAGACGGCAGGTCGCGGTAGCGAGCCTGCTTCGATGCAACCGCACCCATGGCTCACGATCCTTTCTTTCAACTTCGTCGCGGCGGACCGATTTCCCTGGCAATGGTATGGTAGCAGATGCCGCGTGAAAGCGCCGTGGAAGCGCCGGCTGCCTTCGTGAAAGCCGCATGAAAACCGGTTTGACACGGGTGCCGCAACCGAGTATGATGGGGGTGGATGAGGATGCCGATCCGACGTGCGCCGGCAAGCCCCGGCGCCGAGTGCCGGTGCGCCGGGGAGGAGATGGAGTGATGGACGGTCTGAACGCGGCCGCCCAGGAGCGCGTCGCGACGCAGCCCCGGGGTGGCGACCGGACGGAGCGAGAGGCTGTGGCTGAAGGGGAGAGAGTCGTCCCCCTCGAGATCGCGGAGATCCTGGTCTCCGAGCACAGTCTGGAAGCGATGTTGTCCCGTCTCCTCTCTTGCCTGGTGCAGAAGCTGCGGCTGGCCGATGCCGGCATGGTCCTGCTTCGCGACCAGCCGGATGGGCGGCTGTCGGTCGGGGGGGCGTTCGGTTTCGAACCGCCGCTGATCGATGAGGCACCCGCCGGGGCGCCGGATGCCTCCGACAAGCCGATGGTGGATGCCTCCCGGCCGGAGGTGCGGCGTGCCCTGGCCCTGGCCGCCGCACCATTGGGTGGGGCGATTGTGGGCAGCCAACCGGCATCCGAGACGCGCGCCTCGGAGACGGTCACGAGCACCCTCTGCTGGCCGCTCCAGGCCGGCGGCGCGGAGCTGGGGGCGTTGGTGCTGGAGCGCCGCGGCGCTCCCGACGGGCGCGCGCCCGCGGAGGCCGGCTCTCTCCGGAGCATCGCCGACCTCCTGGCGCTCTCCATCGGGAACATCCAGTTGGCGAATGAGCACCGCACGACCCAGGCCCTCAGCGAGGCGAACCGCCTGAAAGCCGAGCTCCTCTCCACTCTGGCCCACGAGATGCGGACGCCCCTGACTTCCATCAAGGGCTACTCCACGGCGCTGTTGCTGGAAGAGGCGACCTTCAGTCCGGAGACGCAGCGGGAGTTCCTCCAGATCATTGACGAGGAGTGCGATATCCTGCAGGGCCTGATCAGCGACCTGCTCGAGTCCTCTATCATTGATGCGGGCCTGCTGCGCCTGGAGCTCCAGCCCGTGGCGCTGCGGCACATGGTCGAGAGCGTCGTCGCCGATGTCGTGCGGCGGGGCGACCAGCACCAGATCGTTGTTGACTTCCCCGCCCGGTTCCCGATGGTGGACGCCGACCCGGAGCGCATCGCCCAGGTGCTGCGCAATCTGCTGGACAACGCCGTGAAGTACTCGCCCTCCGGCGGCCTGGTCGTGGTACGGGGCCACGCCAGCGATCACGAAGTGATGCTGAGCGTGGCGGACCAGGGTGTCGGCATCGCCCCGGAGCACCTGAACCGATTGTTCGAGAAGTTCTTCCGCATCGAGTCCGGCCTGGGGCGGCACGTGGTCGGCTCCGGGCTGGGGCTTCCGATCGCGCGGACCATCGTGGAGAGCCACGGAGGGCGGATCTGGGCCGAGAGCAAGGTGGGGCAGGGCAGCGCCTTCTACTTCACGCTGCCGCTCGGGGGTAGTGAGCAAGAAGATGGAACGTAGCAGTAGAACTTCGGGGAAAGCCAAGATCCTGGTCGTGGATGACGAGCCCCGTCTGGTGCGTCTCATCAGCGAGGTGCTCCGGGCGGGCGGCTACCAGGTCGTGGCCGCCACCAGCGGCGAGCCGGCCGTCAAGATGGTGGCGCTGGAGCAGCCGGACCTGGTGCTCCTCGACATCGTCCTGCCGAACGGCCCGAACGGTTACGAAGTCTGTCGGCGCATCCGGGAGTTCTCGGACGTGGCGGTGATGATGCTGACCGCGAAGGCGTTGGAGAACGATCTGCTCCGCGGCTTCGACGCGGGCGCGGACGACTACCTGACCAAGCCCTTCAGCGCCAAGGAGCTGCTGGTGCGGGTGAGAGCCCTCCTGCGCCGCGCCCAGCGGCCGGAGGAAGTGACCACCGCCCTGTTCACCTGCGGCGAGCTGGTGATTGACTTCGCGCGTCACATGGTGACGGTGCGCGGCGAGAAGGTTTCCCTGACGCCCACGGAGTACACGCTGCTGCGCCACCTGGCTCTCAGCGCCAACCGCGTCATTCCGCACGCCGACCTGCTCACCCGGGTGTGGGGGCCGGAGTACCGAGACGACATGGAGTACCTGCGCGCGTACGTCCGCTATCTGCGGCGCAAGCTGGAGCTCGACTTTAGACTAATGTTTCGGACAACAGAACCCCTGCCTGTCTGCTGACGGGGACGTGTTTGCCCGTTGCAGCCCTATGCCTGGCTGCTCTCGCCCTCTCAGTTAGCTGT
>JACQGM010000143.1 GCA_016199585.1 Armatimonadota bacterium | reverse complement strand
GGCGGTCGAAGTTGGCGCCGGTGATGCCCCCGACGCGGGCGAGATCGGCTCGGGCGGCAGCCAGAACGGCCTCCGGGCTGCCGAACTCCTGGAGCAGCCTGGTCACCTTGCGAGGCGCCAGCTCCGCCCGGTTCAGGCGGACCCACGCCTCCATCGCTGCGCAGCCCATCCGCTCACATCCACCTTACCGCGGGATGCCGCGGCTACCAGCCGGGACCCACGCCGAAGCCGCCCATGCCTCCGCCATAGCCGGGGTTCACCAGCGGAGCCGGGATCAGGCGGTTGTCCACCTCGAAGACCCACCGGTGCTCCACCGTGTTGCCCCGCCAGTCCGTCGCCGTGACGACGACCGTGTGCCGGCCATCATCCAGTGGCTTGACCGGCTGGGTGAAGGGCGTCCGGTAGGTCAATTCGCCCGTGATCGGGTTGAACTTCGAGTCTTCCTTCACCTCGCCATCCAGCTTGAAGGTGATCTTCGTCTGGTCGAGGCCGGAGCCCTCATCCGTGATGTAGGCACGGAAGAAGACCGGAGGCCGCCCGTAGACGGGGGTCTGACTGGTGGGGTAGGTCCCGGTCACTTCGGGGGGGGTGGTATCCACGGCGTTCGGCGTGAAGCAGAGGAGCGTCCCGTCGTCGGCCAGCGCCAGGATGCGCTCGGGGGAGACGAACGGGGGAACGACCATGCTGGATGACTGCATCCGCATCTGCACCCAGATGTCGTCGGGCGCCTGGTAGCGGTACTTCCAGAGGGCGGTGCCCTCCTTGCGGTCCAGCGCGTAGAGGAAGCCACCCTCGGTAGCGACGAAGACCGCGTTGCGGGTGACTACAGGCCCGCTCTTGGGCGCGTGCGCCACTTGCAGCGACGGCAGCGCGCCCTTCCACGTGGGTGCGCCCGTCACCGCATTGAAGGTCATAACGGTCTTGTCGTCACAAGCGACATAGATGACGGCGCCCCCGCCCTCCACGTCCGTGACGAGCACGGGACTGCCCACGATCCGCATCGCCCGACGTGAGCCCAACTCACCGACGTTGACCTTCCACCGATCGCGGCCGGAGATGGCGTTCATGCAGAGGAGCGTGTTGCCCCGGGCGATGTAGAGGAGGGGGCCTCTGGGGGACTCCCAGACGATCGGGGCGGCGGTCGGGGCGCCGCCGCTGCCCGGCACCGGGTGGGGCCACATCACGGTGCCGTCCTTGATGCGGAGCGCGTACATCATCGGCTGCGCGGTGAGCACGTAGAGGAGGTTCTGCTCAGGGTAGAGAGTGATCGGCGCCCGAACGCCCCACTTCGCGTCCACCTTCCACTTCGCCGTCAGCGTTTTCGCCTCGATGGCGGCCACCTCGCCGCTCTCGTCGCCAATGTAGATGATGCCCTCGTGCATCACGGGAGTACACTGCGTGCCCCGGTTGAGCTTGTAGCGCGAGTCCTCCACGCCGGTCCTGGCATCGAGCACGTTGAGGTAGCCCTTGGAATCGGCGAGGTAGAGCTTCCCCTCGTGCAGCAAGGGGGCCCCGAAGGCGCTGCCCTCCAGAGGGTGATCCCAGAGCTCCTCCCCATTCCTCAGCTTCTCGCCGGTATCCACGCGGACGGCGTAGACGGTGGCAGTGGGCGCCCTGTCCGGCGTCAGCCCCTGGCCGCAGAAGTAGATGACGTCGCCGGCGAGGAGTGGCGAGGCGGGGTAGCTGGCGCTCGGCAGCGGCACGCCGAGATCCACCGAACTGAACTTCCACTCGAGCGCCATGGACGCGGGGACGTCCTCGGGAACGAACAGACCGGGGGTTCCGTTGCCGAGCGCAGGGCGGCCGAGCAGGAGGGCACCAACGCACAGCAGGCCGAGGGAGACCCAATGGAAATGCTTCATTGCTTGCAGCTCCTATCGTTCGCTTGACCCGGCGTTTCGGCTGAGCGGCGCCGGAGGGACGCGTGGCTTACTCAGTATACACCAGGGAGGGGGCGAGCGTCAAGACGCTTTTGCTGCCCGAAGGGAGAGCACCCACTCGTCCAATACCCGGCGCACCTCCCGCCGCAGCGCCTCCCCGACCCGCGACCGCCCCTCCCGCCACACCGGGATGTCCGACCGGAAGTACGCGTACGTGGGGCGCTCGGCCCCCGCCGGCTCGATCTGCAGGTCAACCACAGACCAGTAGCGGGGATCCTCCAGCCCGAGCGAGTGAACCACCCCCGCGTAGGCGAACTCGTAGCCGAGGCGCCGCAACTCGTCCGCCACGGCGGCGGTCTCCTCCGCCAGGATCCGGGCCGCTTCCGCTTCCGCCTCACGGATCCCCCTCGGGTCGGGCAGGCGGCCCGGGTCATCCATGCCCGCGACGGCCAGAAGGTCACTCAGCCGGTCGGCCAGTGTCACCTCGCGCAGCGTGGCGAGGGTGCCGAGCAGGCCGTAGGGCGTCGAGCGGCTGCCCGCCCAGTTGAGGAGGGTACGCAGCTCGTAGACAGTCAGATCAATCTGCATGCGCTTCACGCGGGTGCGACGAGGGGCACCTCGACGTAGACCGTGGTGCCCGAGCCCGGCGAGGATTCGACCGTCAGCTTGCCGCCCAGGAGGTTCACCCGCTCCTGCATCCCCATGAGCCCGAAGTGCTTCCCCTCCGACTGGGCGAAATCGGGCACCTCGAAGCCCTTGCCGTCGTCCTCGATGATCAGCAGCAGCGATGAGCCGCGCAGGTGCAGCAGCACGCTCGCGGTCTTCGCCTCGGCGTGCTTGGCGACATTGGTGAGCGCCTCCTGAACGATGCGATAGAGGGCGATCTCCACGGCCGGCGCCAGCCGGGCCCCCTCCGGCGGGTCGAGCTCCACTTCCATGCGCACGCCCGTGCGCCGACCGAAATCCTCGGCGTAGCGCTGCAGGGCGGCCACAAGGCCCAGGTCATCCAGCACGCTCGGGCGCAGCTCGAAGGCGAGGTGGTGCAGCTCCTCCAACGCCTGGCCGGCGTGGGCGCGCATCTCGCGGATCGCGGCGCGCACCTCCTCCACCGACTGCACGCTGTCCAGCGTGCGCAGCCCGATGATCAGCGACGTGAGCGACTGCCCGGTGTGGTCGTGCAGCTCGCGCGCCACGCGCTTGCGCTCCTCTTCCTGAGCCGCGATGACGCGCTGGAGCAGCTCGGAGTGCTGGCGCTCGCGTAACCGGCTCTCCTCGAGGAGGCGCAGGTTCTCGAAGGAGCGCGCGTTCTGGATGGCGGCTGCCGCCTGCGATGCGAAGGTGGCCACCAGCGTCTCATCTTCGGCGCTGAACTCCCCGCCGTCGTACTTCTCCGTGAGGTAGAGGTTGCCGTAGACCTTGCCGCGCGAGGCGATCGGCACGCCGAGGAAGGAGTGCATCACCGGGTGGTTGGGCGGGAAGCCGAGCGCGCGCGGGTCGCACGTCACGTCGGGCAGGCGCAGCGGCCCGCGCAGGGCCATGCCCAGGATGCCGCGCCCGGTCGGGAGCACCGCGATCCGCGCGTGCATCTCCGGGTCCACGCCCGAAGTGACGAGCTGGGTGATGGCGCCGTGCTCGTCCAGCGCCGCCAGCGCGGCATAGTGCGCCCCCACGATGCTGCGCGAAAGATCGACAATCTTCTGCAGGATCACGTCCAGGCGCTGCTCCGCCGTGAGGAGCATGCCGGCCTCCACCAGGGCGCGCATCCGCTCGCGCGTCAGGCGCTCCCGCTCCTCCGCACACCCCACCGCCAGGCGCACCATGAGGCGCTGGGAGAGCTCCTCGAACTGGGGAAGCACCTCGCCGATCTGGTGGCCGTCGCCACCGAGGGCGGCCAGCAGGCGCTCGCGGCAGACGTCACGCATGGTGAGGAAGAGCGCCAGGGTGTCCTCGATGCTCCGGCCGGCGAGCACACTGCGCTGGGCCACCCACTGCACCTGCATCAGCGTCTCTTCGGCGTGCTCGCGAACGACGAAGTCGAACCAGACCCGGAGCACAAGGTCCGCCTCCCGCTCCACGTCGCCGGCGTTGAGTTGGCGCAGCAGGCCGCGATCAGTGGCCTGAGCCAGCCAGGCCGCCCGGATCTCACCCAGGTGCAGCTTCAGCTCCGCCGCGATCACCTCGGTGGCGCGCTCGACCGCACCGCTCTGCCCCGGCACGTCCTGCACGACTCCCGCCACCCGTGGCTCCCCCTTCCCGATACGGATCGTGGATTGCGGGCCCGCACAATGGCCCGACCCCATTATATCAGATGGATGCGAAGTTGGCTACGCCGGGCGCGGGGAATGGGGACGCTCGTCGGCCCGGGCGCGCGACTGTGTGGGGGTGTGGGAGTGCGGGAGTAGGTGCGGCGCTGCGCGCCACCGACTCGCACACCCGCGGCTACGCCGATACCTCCTCCGGGAAGGGCCCCCTTCGCCGCACGCTGCGGAGCTCGGCAGGCGGCTCGATGGCGGGCTCCGTCTCGCCGGCTGCCACCATGCGGCGCAGCAGACGGCGGCGCATGACGTCGGCCACCTCCCGGTGCGTGTCGAAATCCACCAGGTTCACCAGCTCGTAGGGATCCGCTTCCAGGTCGTAAAGGTACTGCTCCACGTAGTGATCCGAGCCGGCATCGCGGCCGCCGCTCTTCTCCGGGGCGGTCACGCCGTACTTCCAGCGGCGCGTGACCACGGCTCGGCCGACCTGCGCCTCGCTGATCTGGATGAAGGCCTCCTCGGGCCATCCCTCGCGCTCCCCGCGCAGCAGCGGCAGGATGGAGCGTCCCTGCACCTCCGGCGGCACTGGAATGCCACACGCATCGAGGAG